>JAEUOE010000129.1 GCA_016790885.1 Dechloromonas sp.
CGCGCCCTGTGGTGGGACAAGAAGCAGACCGTGGAGAGCACTGCGCGCAACGCAGAGTCCAAGGTCCCGCAAAAGCCTTACCCCTATGATGTGAATTTTTACGGCGAGTAAGCCGCTAAAAATTCAGACGGCAAAACAGCCGGTCGATTGACCGGCATATTTTCGCCCATCGCCCGGCAGGACAGGCGATGGTGCGTGTGCCCCGACTAGCCCGTCAGTGGCTTGACGACGCGCTTGACGGCGGTGTCTTCCGGGTGCGGGTGGATGGTGAAGCCGAGGCTGGTCATCAGGCGGAACATCTTGCTGTTGGTCGACAGCACGTCGCCGACCACGGCGCGATAGCCCTTCATGCGGGCGCAATCGATCAGCGCCGTCATCAGTTTACGGCCGACGCCGCATTTCTGCCAGTCGTCGCCGACGGCCAGGGCGAATTCAACCGACTCGCCATCCGGGTTGCCGACGTAGCGGGCAACGCCAATCTGCGATTCCTTGCCTTCGTCATTGGTTATCACGGCGACCAGCGCCATTTCGCGGTCATAGTCGATCTGCGTGAAGCGCACCAGCATGGTCTGGGTCAGTTCGCGCAGGGTATCCATGAAGCGGTAGTAGCGCGACTCGTCGGACATGTTCTTGACGAACTCCTGCTCCATGTCGGCATCCTCCGGGCGGATCGGACGGATGGTGACCACCTGGCCATCGTTCATCTGCCACTCCTGGATCAGATGCACCGGGTAGGGGTAGATCGACATGTGGGCGTAGCGGTCGCCGTTGCTGTTCGCCGCGTGGTCGATGACGATGCGTGCATCGGCGGCGATGGCGCCGTTTTCATCGACGATCAGCGGGTTCAGGTCGAGCTCCTGGATCCACGGCAGCTCGCAAACCATTTCCGAAATACAGAGCAGCACTTCCTTGATCGCCTCGCGGTCGGCCGGCGGCATGTTGTGGAACTGGCCGAGAATCTTCGAGGCACGCGTCGATTCGATCAGGTCCTTGGCCAGGAAGCGGTTGAGCGGCGGCAGGGCGACCGAGCGGTCGGAGAAGATTTCCACGTCGAAACCGCCGGCGCCGAAGGTGATCACCGGCCCGAAGATCGGGTCGCGGAAAACGCCGATCATCAGCTCGCGGCCATTCGGGCGCGACAGGAAGGGCTCGATCGAGACGCCGTTGATCTTGGCATCCGGGCGGCGCTTCTGCACGGTATCGATGATGTCGTGGTAGGCGTTGCGCACGGCCGGCGCATTGATGATGTTGAGGCGGACGCCGCCGGCATCCGACTTGTGCGGCAGGTCGGGCGAATCGACCTTCATGGCGATCGGGAAGCCGATCTGCTCGGCCAGCAGCAGCGCCTCGGTGGCGGTGCGGGCAACCATGGTCTGCGCAACCGGCACCTTGAAGGCACGCAGGATGGCCTTCGATTCCATCTCGGACAGCACCTTGCGGCGCTCGGCGAGCAGGGCCTCGATCAGCATCTTGGCGCCTTCGGCTTCCGGGCGGCCAAACTGGCGGGTCGGTTCCGGCGTTTGCAGTAGCAGCTTCTGGTTGCGGTAGTACTTAGAGATATGGTGGAACAGCTCGATGGCCGTCTCCGGCATACGGAAGGCCGGGATGCCCGAATCTTCAAGCAACTGGCGCGCCTCGCGCACCTGGTCTTCGCCCATCCAGCAGCAGATCAGCGAGCGGTTCAGCTTGTCGGCCACCTCGATGATCGCCTTGGCGACGGCCAGCGGATCGGTCATCGCCTGCGGCGACAGCATGACCAGCGTGCTGTCTACGTTGCTATCGTGCGTCACGGCCATGATGGCGTCGCGGTAGCGCTCCGGCGTGGCATCGCCGCCAATGTCGATCGGGTTGGCGTGCGACCAGTTGGTCGGCATCGCCTTGTTGAGCACGGCCATCGTTTCATTGGTCAACTGGGCCAGCGGAATGCCCAGGTCGCCTGCACGGTCGGCGGCCATGGCGCCCGGCCCGCCGCCGTTGGTGATGATGGCCAGGCGGTTACCCAGCGGGCGGAACTTGGAAGCCAGCGCCTTGGCGGCGTAGAACAGCTGGCCGACGTTCTGCACGCGCACCACGCCGGCCCGGCGCACGGCGGCATCGAACACGGTATCGGACACGGCAGCCATGCCGGAGTGCGTGGCGGTAGCCATGGCACCGGCCTCGTGGCGGCCGGCCTTGAGCAGGATGATCGGCTTGATGCGGGCGGCGGAACGCAGGGCGCTCATGAAGCGGCGGGCGTTACGGATGCCTTCGACGTACATCAGGATGTAGTGTGTGCGGCTGTCGTAGATCAGGTAGTCGAGGATTTCGCCGAAATCGACGTCGGCGGTCATGCCGATGGAAATGACCGACGAGAAGCCGACATCGTTGGCCTTGGCCCAGTCGAGCACGGCGGAGCACATGGCGCCGGACTGCGAGACGAGGGCCAGGTTGCCGGCCTTGGCGGTGATCTTGGCAAACGTGGCGTTGAGGCCCAGTTCCGGACGGATGATGCCCAGGCAGTTGGGGCCGAGGATGCGCACGTTGTAGGAACGGGCGATCTCCAGCACCTTGCGCTCCAGCGCGGCACCGATGTGGCCGGCCTCGGAGAAGCCGGCGGTAATGATGATGACGTTGCGCACACCGCTGCGGCCGCATTGTTCGATCAACTGCGGAACCGTCTGCGGGCGGGTGGCGATGACCGCCATTTCGACCCGGGCGCCGATTTCCTCGATCGACTTGTAGGCTTGCTGGCCCTGGATGGTGTCGTGCTTGGGGTTGATGGCGTACAGGCGGCCCTTGTAACCCGAGCTG
>JAEUOE010000228.1 GCA_016790885.1 Dechloromonas sp.
CTGGATGGCGTGGCGCGCCAGATCGCCAGCCGCGATCCGCAACAACTGCAGGCCATCCACCCGGCCAGCGCACCGGCCGAGATCCGCCCGCTGGTCGAAGCACTGAACGGCCTGTTCCAGCGCGTGGAACAAACCATCGACGCCGAACGCCGTTTCACCGCCGATGCCGCCCACGAACTGCGCACGCCGCTGGCTGCGCTGCAGGCCCAGCTGCAGGTCGCCCAACGCGCCCGCAATGGCGAGGAACACGACCGTTCGCTGCAGCAGTTGCAGAGCGGACTCAGCCGTGCCGCCCGCCTGGTCGACCAGATGCTGCAACTGGCCCGCCTCGACCCGGAATCCGGCCTGCCCCATCCACAGCCGGTCGACCTGACGGCGCTGGGCGAAGCGGTGTGCGCCGATCTCGGTGCGCAAATCATCGCCCGCAACATCGATTTCAGCTTCGAATCGCCCGGCCCGGCCATCGTCAGCGGCCAGGCCGAATGGCTGCGCGTGCTGATCCGCAACCTGGTGGACAACGCCGTGCGCTACACGCCGGAAGGCGGCACGGTGACCGTGCGCATCGAGCGCCAGAATGACCGCCTGACGCTGTCCGTCAGCGACAGCGGCCCGGGCATTCCGCCGGCGCAGCGGAGCGCCGTGCTGCAACGCTTCCATCGGCTGGACCAGGGCGGCCAGCCGGGCAGCGGGCTTGGCCTGGCCATCGTTGCCCGCATTGCCGAACTCCACGCTGCTCAATTGTATATAGGCACTTCGCCTATGACTAAAGGCCTAGATATCAGAGTACAATTTGCCGCACCTTGCACCGCACCATGACCGGAGCATGACAATCGGCGACCAGCCGCTCACCATGGGTCGGGATACCCGCATCATCGCCACGCAACCATGAACACTGCCCAGATACTGACTTCTCCGCTCAAGACAGACGAAGACCTGCCCGAAGGCACACGGCGCGTTATCGATGGCCTGGAACGCGTGTTCTACGACGGCTACTGGATCAAGACCTATCCGGTTCCCAAGGACACCCTGGAAGCCAAGAAGAAACTGATCGAAGCGCTGACGCGGCGCCTGTTCAACCATACCGAGCATGGCCTGAACATTCCCGGCACCCGCCTGCGCGAAGCCCGCGAGAGCTACGAGAGCGAAACCGACACCGCCCGCAAGCGCGTCAAGGGCGCCATGCTGGCCGGCGCGCTGTTCAACCGGGCGGCCGACATTTTCCGCAAGCTGGTCGAACTGCAGGCCTGCGGCATCGAAATCCTCAGCGACAACCCGCTGATGCGCGAATGCGGCAAATGCCTGCTCGACGCCATGGAACTCGGCCGCTGCGTGCTGCACCGCAGCGGCGAGGAAGGCATCGACGAACTATGGGGCGAGCCCTTCCGCGCCTTCTCGATTCCGCTCGAGGATTTCTACGAAAGCCGCTACATCAAGATCGGCCGTGTCCTGCGCGACATCGACCGTATCTCGCAAGCCATGATCGACACCTTCAGCGGCATCCCGGCCTTTGCCGACATCGAGGCCCCGGTTCTCGACCTGGCCTCCGCCGCCAAGATCAAGACCGAGACCCTGCGTACCGATGGCGACATCTTCGACGTCTGGGCGCGCATGGTCACCGCGGCCGAAAGGCTGGGCGAACTGGCCCTGCGCTGCGACGGCAACGTTCTCTCGTCGCCCATGACCTACAACCTCTCGGATGGCCTGCAACTGATCCGCCAGGGGCGCGACCTGATCTTCTACATCTCCCGCGCCCGCACGGCCATGCCGAAAAGCACCCAGGACTTCATCAACCGCTGCGCCACCTACCTGGCCACCGGCCGGGCGCC
>JAEUOE010000256.1 GCA_016790885.1 Dechloromonas sp.
TTATGGGAAAGTTAAGCGACACCCTGAACCTGGCCCGCGAACGCGCGGAAGCCCTGAACCGCCCCTACCAGGGCGAACTGACGCCGCAGGAGGCCTACACCCTGCTGCAACTGGCGCCGGGTGCCAAGCTGGTCGATGTCCGTACCCGCGCCGAGTGGGACTGGGTCGGTCGCATCCCTGGCGCCGTCGAGATCGAATGGAACCAGTATCCGGGCGGTGTACGCAATCCAAATTTCCTGACCGAACTGAAGCGGCAGGTTGATCCGGAATCGCTGGTCATTTTCCTCTGCCGCAGCGGGGTGCGCTCCATTGGTGCGGCAAACACTGCCACCGAAGCCGGCTACGCCAACTGTTATAACGTTCTCGAAGGCTTCGAGGGTGACAAGGACGCCAACGGCCACCGGGGCAATATCGGCGGCTGGCGCAAAGCCGGGCTACCCTGGATTCAGGGATAATACGCAGCATTAGCACTTCTGCGGTCAACCCGAAAAAACGGCCAATTTTCAGAGTACAGCATGCAAACAGCGACCATCTCCTTCGATCCGTTCAACGCCCTCTCCGATGAGGCCTGCCACGAGCGCATCCGCGCCGCCCGAGCCAAGCTCGGCAAGAAGGCCGTCATCCTCTGCCATCACTACCAGCGTGCCGACGTCTATCAATACGCCGACTTGACCGGCGATTCGCTGAAGCTGTCGCGCCTCGCCTCGCAAACCGATTCCGAATACGTCATTTTCTGCGGCGTGCATTTCATGGCCGAAGTCGCCGACATCATGACCGCGCCGAACCAGATCGCCATCCTGCCCGACCTCGCGGCTGGCTGTTCGATGGCTGACATGGCCAACCTGGCCAAGGTTGAACGCTGCTGGCGCGAACTGAACGAAGTGCTCAACGCCGAAGAAGAAGTCACGCCGGTCACCTACATCAACTCCGCAGCCGACCTGAAGGCCTTCTGCGGTGACCATGGCGGCATCGTTTGCACCTCGTCGAATGCCGGCACCATCGCCAAGTGGGCCTTCGAGCGCCGCCCGAAAGTGCTGTTCTTCCCCGACCAGCACCTCGGCCGGTGGACGGGCCACAACATGGGCTTCGCGATGGACGAAATGGTGGTCTGGGACCCCGATCTCGAACTCGGCGGCCTGACCCCGGCGCAGATCAGGAAGGCGCGCATCCTGTTGTGGAAGGGCCACTGCTCGGTGCACCAGATGTTCCAGAAGCCGCAGATCGACGCTTTCCGCGCCAAGTACCCGGAGGGCAAGGTGATCGCCCACCCGGAATGCAATTTCGAGGTATGCGCCGCCGCCGATTACGTCGGTTCGACCGAATACATCGTCAAGACCATCAAGGAAGCCCCGGGCGGCACGCGCTGGCTGGTCGGCACCGAACTGAACCTGGTCGACCGCCTGGCCGAGGAGGTCAAGCCGCAGGACAAGATCGTGCAATTCATGGCGACCACCATCTGCATGTGCTCGACCATGCAGCGCATCGACCCGCAACACCTGGCCTGGACGCTGGAGAACCTGGCCGAGGGCAAGGTGGTCAACCAGATCAGGGTGCCGGAGCACGAAGCCAAACTGGCCAAGCTGGCGCTCGACCGGATGCTCGACATCTCCTGAGCCCGGACTGATTGACGCCAAGCGTGACCGATTTTACAAATCCGCACAAAGAACCCTTTAATTTCTGAGGCCTATTGCAGTTAAATGTCGCCTCATCGCGACAATTGACTACCTTGAGCCTTTTTCGAGCCTTTTTCATCTTTTTCTTATGGACCGCAAGCGCCGTTGCCCAGACGGCGCCTGCGGTTGCGCTCTATTACGGCAGCGCGATCCCGCTCAAGGAGTTTCGCGTTTTCGACATCGTCGTCGTCGAGCCCGGCCACGGCCATGACCCGCAGCGGCAGGCCCCGGGCGACAGCCAGCTTTTCGCCTATGTTTCGGTGGCCGAAGTGCAGCCGACGCGCCCTTATTTCCGGGATATCCCCGAGCCATGGAAGCTGGCGCGCAACGGCGACTGGAACTCGGTCGTCATCGACCAGACGCCGGCCGACTGGCCGGCCTTCTTCGCCGAGCGTGTCGTCGGACCGCTCTGGGAAAAGGGTTATCGCGGCTTTTTTCTCGACACCCTCGACTCCTACCGGCTGGCCCGGCAATTCGACGAAACCGCGCAACAAGCCGGCCTGATCCGGGTCATCGAGACCCTGCATGCCCGCTACCCGGGAATCAAACTGATCCTGAACCGCGGCTTCGAGATCATCCCCCGGGTCCGCGACAAGGTCTTCATGGTCGCCGCCGAATCACTTTTCCAGGGCTGGAATGCGGGCGCCAGGCGCTACGAGCAGGTCAAGGCAGCCGATCGGGAATGGTTGCTCGGCCAGCTCAAGACCATCCAGGAACGCGACCGCCTGCCCATCCTGGCCATCGACTACGTCGCCCCGCACGACCGCCGGCTGACCCGCGACACCGCCCGCCGGATCCGGGAGCTCGGCTTCATTCCCTGGGTGACCGATGCCCAACTGGACAGCATCGGCATCGGCAACATCGAAGTGCAGCCACGGCGGGTGCTCGTCATGGTCGACAGCAGCGAGGCCGCCTCGCTCAACTACGCGAACGCCCATCGCTACCTGCAGATGCCGCTCAACCACCTGGGTTACGTGGTCGATTACGCCGATGTTCGCCAAGCGCTGCCCAGCGCCATCTATGGTGACCGCTATGCCGGCATCGCCAGCTGGTTTTCGGGCGGCATCGCCGATCCCTTCAGCCGTCCCTACGCCCGCTGGCTGCAGCAGCGCATCGAACAGCAGCTGCCGGTTGCCGTCATCGGCGATTTCGGTTTCCTGCCCGACCGCAACCTCGCCCAACGCCTCGCCTTGCAGTTGAGCGCTGCCGGCACGCCACGCCAGCTGAGCATCACCCGCCAGCACGCGATGCTCGGCTTCGAGACGCCGCCGCTCCCCAGCCGTGGCGACCCACCCGCCTTTCAAGCGGCGCTCGGTGCCAGCGAGCCGCTGATCGAGTTGCGCGACCAGGCCAACAACCCCTACCTGGGCGGCGCCATCATGCCGTGGGGCGGCTTCATCCTCGACCCCTTCGTCCTGGTCGCGGTTCCCAACACCGAACAGGCGCGCTGGGTCATCGATCCCTTCGCCTTCCTGCAACGCGCGCTGCGCCTGCCGGAAATCCCCATTCCCGACGTCACCACCGAAAACGGCCGCCGCCTTTTCTTCTCCCATATCGATGGCGACGGTTTCCCGTCCCTGGCCGAGCTGCCGGGCAGCCCGCCGGCCGCGGAAGTCCTGCTGCGGGAGATCCTCGAAAAATACCGCACGCCGACCACGGTCTCGGTGATCGAGGCCGAAGTCGCGCCGCACGGCCTGCATCCCCAGCTCAGCCCACGGCTCGAAGCCATCGCCCGACAGATGTTCCGGCTGCCGCACGTCGAAATCGCCAGCCACACCTATGCCCACCCCTTCGTCTGGGACCCCGACCTCTGGGCCGGCAAGGCCGGAGAAACGAAGAACAAGAACATCGCCGAGGGCAACTACCACCTCGACGTGCCCGGCTATCGTTTCGACCTGACGCGTGAAATCGTCGGCTCGACGAACTACATCCGCGACCGCCTGGCGCCGCCGGGCAAGCCGGTGCGCATCCTGCTCTGGTCGGGCGACACCACCCCCGGCGCGGCGGCCCTGCGCATCGCCGAACAGGCTGGCCTGCTGAACATGAATGGTGGCGACACCTCGATCACCCGCGACAACCCCTCGCTCACCGCCGTCGGTGCCCACGGCATCGAGAAGGCGGGCTTCCTGCAGGTTTACGCGCCGATCACCAACGAAAACATCTATACCAACCTGTGGCGCGGCCCCTACTACGGCTACGAGCGGGTCATCGAGAGCTTCGAGATGACCGAGTCGCCCCGCCGCCTGAAACCGGTGGACATCTACTACCACGCCTACTCCGCCAGCAAGCGCGCCGGGCTGAATGCCGTGCACAAGGCCTTCGCCTGGACGAAGGCACAGGCCCTGCACCCGGTCTTTGCGTCGGAATACATCCGCAAGGTGCGCGATTTCCACGACCTGGCCCTCGCCCGCGACAACGACGGCTGGCGCATTCGCGGCAATGGCGAACTGCGCACCTTCCGTCTGCCGGCCGGCCTGCCGCGCCTGGCCGACGCCCGTGGCGTGGCCGGCTTCACGGCCGCTCGGGAAGGCCGCTACCTGCACCTGACGGACGGCGCAGCCTGGTTCGCATCGGAAAAAACCGCTCGCCCTGACACGCCCCGCCTGGTCGACGCCAACGCCCGCCTCGACGACTGGCAGCGCAGCGACCGCTCGCTCAGCTTCCGGCTCAAGGGCTACGTGCCGCTGGAATTCAGCCTGGCCGGCATCCAGCACTGCACGGTGAGCGCCGACGGCCAGCCGCTGACCGCTACCCGCCAGACCCGCCAGGATGAGGCGCTCATCCAGCACTACCGTCACGCCCATGCTGCCGCACAGATCCAGGTCCGCTGCCTCAGCCGCTGAGCGGCCCTTCCTGGCCCCCGGATGGCTCATTGCACTGCTCGCGGCCATCGTCGGGCTGGTGCTCTTACTGCTCTATCCGCGCACCGACCTCGAACGGCGCCTAGCTGAAACGCCGGACACGGCGCTGTCCGCCACCTACCTCGCCAACCTGCTGCGCAGCGACCCGGACAACCCCCGCCTGCGTCTGCTGCTGGCCCGTCAGCAACTCCAGATGAACAAGCTGGATGCCGCGCGTGCAACCCTGCAACCCGCCCTCGATGCCCTCGACGAGGCGACACGTCGCGCTGCCTGGTGGATGCTGTTCGAGATTACCGAAGGCGACTACCGACGTCTGCCCGCCTCGGCTATAGCCGAACGCACCGCGCTGCAGCGCGACATGCTGCGCCAGATGCAGCAACTGGCCGAACAGACGCCGAGCGTCGAGCAGCAGATCGAACTGGCCGGCAAGGCCTATCAATACAATGCGCCGCGCCTCGGCCAGGCCCTGTTCAAGGCGCTCGCCCACCGCCTCGACGATCCGGCGCAGGCCAGCGCCCTGTTCGAGCGGGCCGCCCGCGACGCCCTGGCCCATGGCGACTACCGCGGCTGTGCCGAGCTTTATCTGCTGGCCCGCAGCAGCAGCCGCGATGCGCAGCAGGCACGGCGTCATTTCCACGCCGCGCTGCGGGCGCTGCAATCCGGCAACCAGCCGCTGGCCGCCCTGGAGCTTGGTGAACGCGAACTGGGCGACCTGGCCGACGACCCCGATACCCTGCTCCTGCTCACCCAACTGGCTCGCGCCGCCGGTCGCCCGGAAGTCGCCGACCGCTACATCCGGCGCCTGCTGAAGCTCTCGCTGCGCCAGCAATGGCAGGCACTGCAGGTCGCCCGCGCCTGGGGCGAGGGAGAATTCCGCCATGTCTCGGAAATGGGCTCGCCGCGCGGCCCGGGCATCGCCTTCGACGACAAGATCTTCACCCTCGGCTACGAGGTATTTCTCGAAAACCGCAAGCTCGAGGATGCCTGGCAGGTGGCCAGCGCCGCCGTCCGCCAGGCGCCCACCGATATCGCCTGGCGCCAGCGGCTGGCCCGCGTTGCCGAATGGACGGCCCGGCCGCAGGTCGCCCTCGACAACTGGCTGAAA
This sequence comes from Dechloromonas sp., assembly GCA_016790885.1. GTDB lineage: Bacteria > Pseudomonadota > Gammaproteobacteria > Burkholderiales > Rhodocyclaceae > Azonexus. The sequence goes on from JAEUOE010000256.1 coordinate 5,640, forward strand.
GTCGCCCGGGCGACGGGCCAGGACGAAGCCTGGCAGGCCGTGCTGCGCCTGGCCCCCGGCCTGTTCGACGATGCCGCCCTGATTCCCGCCCTGCACTACCAGATCGCCCGCCAGCCGCAGGACATCCGCCTGATCCGCGAGCTGGTGGCGGCGCAGGAACGCCTGGGCGAACCCCGCCCGGCCATCGCCTATCTCGAACGACTGAGCCAGCGCCAGCCGCGCCCGGAAGTCCTTGAACTGCTCGCCGAACTCGCCGAACGGGCCGGCGAAACCGACACCGCCCTGCAGTCCTGGCAGCGCCTGTTCGCCGACCCGGCACAACTGACTGCTGGCCGGGCCCTGCGCGTTGCCGTGATGTTGCTGCTCAAGGGGCGCCGCAACGAAGCGCTGGCCTGGCTCGACAAAGCCCGGCCCGGCGCCGGCCTGAACGATGCCGGCGATGTCGACTACTGGCGCCTGAGCGGCCAGCTGGCCGAAATGCAGCAACGCGACACCCAGGCGATCGACGCCTTCCGCCGCCTGATCGAGGCCGACAAGGCCGAACCGGGCGATTACGACGCCCTGCTCCGCCTGCTCAACCTCACCGCGCCGGCCGAAGCCGCCCCCATCGCGGCCCGGGCCTGGCGGCAATTCGACGAGCCCCGCTACCTGATCCAGGCGCTGACCCTGTACGCCAACCGCAATCGGTGGAGCGAGATCGGCGCGCTGCTGCGCGCGCTGGACCCGGCCCCCAACGCGTCGCGCCGCGCCCTGCACCGGCTGCAGCGCATGCCGGAATTCCTGCGCCTGGCCGGCAGCTACCAGCAGAACACCGGCCGTCTGGCCGACGCGCGTCGCAGTTTCGAAGCCGCCCTGCGCCTGGCACCGGACTCCGCCGATCTGCAGCAGGCCCTGCTCTGGCTGTTCATCGACAGCAACGACGCGACCGCCCTGCGCCGGACGCTGGCCAGCCACGAACTGAGCTGGCGTGCCAACCCGGCCCTGCACGATGCCCTGGCGGCCAGTCACCAGGCCCTGTCGCAACCCCAGGTCGCCCTCCAGCGCTATCTCAACCCGCGTGTCGCAGCCCACCGGGACGACTTCCTGTGGCTGATGAATTACGCCGACGCACTGGACCAGAACCAGCAGTCCGACCGTGCCTGGCGCCTGCGCCGGCATCTGCTGTCCGCCGAGTGGCAGGCTGCCCGCGGCGGGCGCACGCTGCACGCAGCCCGCCAGCGCTGGCTGAGCGAGGAGGGCCTGGACGAAACGCGGCGCCTCGCCCGGGTCCGCCTGCTGCTGACCCAGCGCCCGGGTGACGCCGGCCTCGACGCCCTGCGCGAGCTGCTGCGCCTCGACGGGGGCGGGCATGGGCGCTATTCCAATGCCGCCGCCGAAACCGCCATCGGCTGGCTGCAGGACCGCGCCGAGTACAGCGCCGAGCGCGCCTTCCTCTGGCAGCAATACGCCCGCAGCCGGGGCAGCCAGGCCAAGCGCCCGCTCTGGGCCGAAATCACCGTCGCCCTGGCCGAACAGGACAAGGCCGCCAGCGGGCAATTGCTGGAACGCTTCGATGCCAGCCTGTCGCGCTACGATCGGGTCAATGCCGCCCGCCTGGTGGACGACCTGCGCCTGGCGCAAAGTGCCGCCTTCGAGACGCAGAGCGAACAGACCGACGACGATCCGACCCATCAGCAACTGACCGAAACCCTGCTCGCCTTCAGCCACCATGCCGGCCTCGACATCACGCAGCGCAAGCTGGGCAGCATCGATGAACGGGCCAGCACGGCACGCCATCACCTGGCAATCAGCCCACGCCTGGCGCTCGATGTCGAATGGGGGCGCATCGCCCGCACGGTGCGCGACAACAACGTTTTTGCCGCCGCCCCCGACGAGGAAATGGCCGGCGCCCGCCTGTTCTGGCGGCAAGCCAAGGGCGAAACGCTGTTCCGCATCGAACGACGCGAGAGCTTCGACGACTACACCCCGCTGCAACTCACCCAGCGCCTGCGCCTCGACGACCGGCTCAGCCTCGATCTCGCCATCGGCCGCAAGCTGCCCAGCCAGGAGAGCATCGCCCTGCGCCTGGCCGGCATGAAGGACCAGCAGGCAGTCAGCCTTAACTACACGCCGACCCGGCTTGACCAGATCCAGCTCGAACACCGCCGGGAAGACTACCAACTGCAGGGGGGTAGTGCAGTAGGCAACGGCTGGCATACCGGCATCAGCTACAACCACAGCCTGCGCCTGGACACGCCCGACCTGCAACTCGGCGCCTTCTGGTCGGCCCACCACTTCGATTGGGAGGGATTGGTTAGAGATGAGCAGGCAGCCCGGTTTTATCGCGAATATTTGGCCCCCATCGAGCAAAGAAGCCCGCTGCCGCTTGCACGCAGTGCCTACCTTCCCGACAGTTTCCGCTTCTACGGCCTGCGCCTGTCCTCCAACCAGCGCTACGCGCAGGAATACATCCGCGCCTGGCAGCCCTTCGGCAGCCTGGGCCTGACCCGGCACTCCGAGCTCGGCACCGGCTACGACCTGCGCATCGGCCTTGCCGGCAGCGTGTTCGGCGCGGATCATCTGGCGCTGAGCGGCGGCCTGGCCAAATCCGG
>JAEUOE010000063.1 GCA_016790885.1 Dechloromonas sp.
GGGCGCTGCGGAACTCGGCCCTACGGGCCTCAGACAGTCCTCGCGCTATTTCCGCGAAGCCCTCCGTTGCTCGGCGCTGTCGACGGGACGGGGAAAACCGCCGCACACCCAAGCTGCTGACCCTGAACAACGTTTGGAAAAGCGAGCCGCTGGTCGTTCCATGACGCCTTTCGGGCCCCTTGTGAGACGCTGAGCAACGCAGGTTTGGGCGGATAAAGGGCGAGGACTGTTTGAGCCGCGTAGCGGCGAGTTCCGCAGCGCACTGAGCGATGCGCAGCATCGGGAAGAAGTACTCCCGGGGTGCCCCCGCCCAAACCGAGTAGCGCAAGGGACCGGGCAACGCCCGGCGTCGACCAGGGTCGCCTTCTTCTTTGCTTACTTTCTTCTTGGCGAAGCAAGAAGAAAGTAAGGCGCGCCTCAAGCGCGAAAACCAACGGTCGGAAGAGCGCCAAACGACAAAGCCGGAACCAAAACCGGGGTCTGACCCCAATTTCGCCAATTTAGATGACCCCAATTTAGAAAGGCGTTTCACCCCGCCCTCCTCAACAACGCCTCCCGCAATTCCGGCGCACTGGTCCTTGGATCAAGCCAGATCGCAAAGAACTGCCGGGCAAAGGCCGGCTCGGCGATTTCCCCCAAGGTCTGCCCGTTGAACAGAAACACCGCCCCCTCCGGCCGATACACTCCAAGGATGTGATCCCCCGGCTTCACATCGGGAAAGAGCCGCGCCATCGCCTCGCCCCAGCGTTTCAGCAAGGCTTCATCGGAGACGAAACGCCGCATTTCCTTGACGCTGGCCTCGGCAATCGCCTTGCCCTCGATATTCCGCTTGTAGTCCAGGCGCAGGGCCAACGGTGGCCGCACCGGATCGTCGCCGGCCCACAGGGTCGCCTCATAGACCAAAAAGCCGAAGCGGCGGAACTCGCCGTTGCCCCAGCGTTTCAGGCCGGCCGTCGGATCACTGCTGCCCCAGGCTGCGAAGGGCAGGCCGGCCAGGGCGAGCAGCAGCGCCCGCCGCCGCTCGGAGGCCACCAGCATCTGCCGCGCCCGGGGCGCGACGAGATCAACGATGCGCGAGTTCAAACTGGACGACATCGATGCTCCCGGCGCGGAAGCCGGCCTCGCAATAGCAGAGATACATGCGCCACAGGCGGCGGAAGGTTTCGTCGAAGCCGAGTTTCTGAATTTCCGGCCAGCGGGCTTCGAAGGCGACGCGCCATTCGGCCAGGGTGCGGGCGTAGTCGAGGCCGAAGGCGTATTCGTTGCGCACGGCCAGGCCCTGACGGGCGGCAGCGCTGCGGAAGGCGGCACGCGAGGGCAGCATGCCGCCGGGGAAGACGTATTGCTGGATGAAGTCGGTGCCCTTGCGATAGGTGGCAAACAGGTCGTCGCGGATGGTGATGCTCTGGATCACCGCCCGGCCTTCCGGCTTCAGCGCCTGGGCGACGGTCTTGAAATAGCTCGGCCACCAGCGCTCGCCGACGGCCTCGAACATTTCGATGGATACCACGTGGTCGAACTGTTCCTTGTTGTCACGGTAGTCCTGCAGGCGCAGGTCGGCCGCCGACACGCGGTGCTGCGCCCAGGCCAGCTGGGCCGGCGACAGGGTCAGGCCGGTGACCTTGAGCCCGGCCTGGTCGGCCAATTCGGCAAAGCCGCCCCAACCGCAGCCGATCTCCAGCACGCTCTGCCCCTGGCTGGCCTGCAGGCAGTGCAGGATGCGCTGGTACTTGGCGTGTTGCGCCGCTTCCAGCGAGCCGTCGTCGACGTCGCGGTAGATGGCCGCCGAATAGCTCATGCTCGGGTCGAGCCACTGGCTGTAGAAGGCGTTGCCCAGGTCGTAGTGGGCCATGATGTTGCGCTTGCTGCCGGCCTTGCTGTTGCGGTTCAGCCAGTGGCGAACGCGGGCGGCCACCAGTTGGCGCCAGGAACCGTAAAGGGCCTTCTGCAGCACGTCGCGGTTGCTGGCGAGCAGGGTGAGCAGGCCGGTGATGTCCGGTGAATCCCACAGCCCGTCGAGATAGGCTTCGGCCAGGCCGATGTCGCCACGGGCCAGCACCTGGCCGAACATCGCCTCGTCGTGCACCTGCAGCGTGACGCCGGCCTCGCCGTCGCCGAACAGGGCACTGGACCCGTCGGGCAACCGGACTTCGAGCAGGCCGCCCTGCAGTTTTTCGAGCAGTTCGAAGACCGTGCGGGTGTCGCGAGCCAGGCTTTCGCCGCCGCGCAGAATCAGGGTGTTGTTCATTTTGTCGATTCCTGTAGGGGTTGGGTTGCCGGATGGGCGCCGCGGAAGGGCACGCCCTTGAGCCACAGTTTCAGCGCCTGCCAGTGGATGCGGGCGATGACGCCCAGGGTCAGGAAAGGCATGCGCAGGAAAGCACCGAGCAGCGCGGCTGCCGACCAGTCGCGCGGTTTGCCGGAGATCGAAGTGAGCAGAACCTCGCCTTCGGCATCGTCGTAGTCGATGCGCGCCAGCTGAACCTTGCGCTGCAAGTGGAAGCGGAAGCGGTAGCCGCCTTCGATTTCATTGAAAGGCGAGACGTGGAACAGCTTGTCGGCCGTCATTTCCTCGCCGTCGCGCAGCGGCTCGCCCTTGCGGTGCAGCAGGTAGCTGTAGCTGCCGCCGAAGGTGTTGTTCACCTCGGCCAGGATGGCGATCAGCGCGCCGCTGCGGTCGTGGCAGTACCAGAAGCTGACCGGGTTGAAGACATAGCCGAGCACGCGCGGGAAGGTCTGCAGCACGATGTCGCCATCGGCCGGCAGGCCATGCTCGCGGAGCAGGTTCTCGATCCACGGCAGCAGCGGGCTGCCGTCGCGCGGGCCGTGATCGGCGCTGCGAAAACTGAGCAGGTTGCGCCGGTCGACGGAAAAGATGCCGCAATTCGCCGCCGCCAGGTCGCGCACCGGCAACTGCACGTAGAACACCGGATAGACGAAGGCATTGACCGCCGGCCGCAGGCGGCGGTGCATGACGTGGCCGAGGCAGAGTTGCGGACGGGTGTTCATGGCTGCCTCAGGCTGTCTCGGTTTCGCGCAGCATGGCCGGCGTCTCGCCCTGCCACGGCGCCCGGATACCCATGCCGTTTACCACGCGCAGCGCCGACTTCAGGCCGTCTTCGTGGAAACCGTAGCTGCCCCAGGCGCCGGCCAGCCAGATGCCGCCCTCGCCCTGCACCTCGGCCAGGCGCTGCTGGGCGGCGATGGCGGCGGCGTCGAAGATCGGATGGGCGTAGTCGAATTCGGCAATCACCTTGGCCGGGTCCGGCTCGCGCGCCGGGTTCAGGGTGACCACGACCGGCGTGCTGAAGGGCAGCGGTTGCAGCTTGTTGATCAGGTAGGAAACGCCGACCGGCTGGTCGCCGGGCTGGCCCTGGCCGGCAAAGTAGTTCCAGGCCGACCACAGCTTTTCGTCGCGCGGCAGCAGGGCCGGGTCGGTGTGCAGCAGGGCGCGGTTCGGCTGGTAGCGGATGGCGGACAACACCTCGCGCTGGGCGTCGCTGGCCGTGAAGCCGAGAATGCTCAAGGCCTGGTCGCTGTGGCAGGCCATCACCACCTGGTCGAAGCGTTCGCAACCGCCGTCGTGGGCCACGGTCAGGCCGTCGGCGGCGCGCGTCACGGCGCGCACCGGGCAGGCCAGGCGGATATCGTCGAGCTGGGCGGCAATCTTTTTCACGTATTCGCGGCCGCCGCCCTGCACGGTGCGCCACATCGGCCGGTCGAAAACCTGCAGCAGGCCGTGGTTCTGGCAGAAGCGGATGAAGGTGGCGAGCGGCATGTCGCGCATCTGGCCGGT
>JAEUOE010000005.1 GCA_016790885.1 Dechloromonas sp.
CAGGCCGTAACGATTGTTGCTCTGCTCCTGGCTCATCAGGCCGCCAATGGCGACGATGCTGCCGTCCTGGACACGCACGATGCTGTCGGTTTCGTTGATGGTGCTGGAGGCGAGCGGCAGCGTGAAGGTGCCCAGGTCGCCGAGGTTCACGTTCTTGGTTTTTTCCTCGACCACGCTGACCTGCGGATGCACGTGCAGGATGATGTTGCCCTCATCGTCGATCTGCGGCGTGACGTCGAGCGAGATGCCCGAGAAGAAGGGCTGCAGGGTGATGTTCGGCGTCACGACGTTGCCGGCGGCGCTGGTCGTCGTATTGGTGCTGATGCCGGTCACGAAGTAGTCGTCGGTGCCCACCTTGAGCACCGCCTTCTGGTTGTTGGTGGTGGCGATGCGCGGGCTGGACAGCACCTGCACGTCGCCCTGTCCTTCGAGGAAGGAGAGCAGCGCGGAGAAATTGTTGGACTGGAAGGTCAGGCCGAAGAAGCCGCGGCCGGTGTTACCGGCGAGCAGCGAGCCGCCGGCCCCCGGGTTGGCCGTGACGTTGGTCCCGGCGGCAATGCCGGTGGACGAAGCACCGATGGCACCGCTCCCGGACAAGGTGGCGTTCGGCGCGGCAATCCCGAGCGAGAAGCGGTTGGCGATGCCACCGAACTGGCTCCAGTTGATGCCGGTCTGGTAGGAATCGTTGAGCGACACCTCGATGATCTTGGCTTCCAGCATGACCTGGCGCTCGACGACCAGCTGCGTCGCCTTGAGGTATTCCTCGACGCCCTTCAGTTCGGCCGGCGCAGCCTTGACCAGGACGACGCCGGAAGTCGGGTTGATGATGACGTTGCGCCCTTCGTGGTTGCCGACGATGGTGTTCAGCGCGGTGCCCAGCTCCTTCCAGAAATCGTAGTCGGAGGTGGTCTGCACCCGGGCGCTATCGACGGCGCGTTGGGCCGGATTGCCCATCGTGCCGCCGGGCACGGTCGGCATGGTGCCGCCGCCGGTGCCGGTGCCGGTCGTGTTTGGCACCGGGTTCGAGGTGGTCGGCGAACTGCCGGTCACCCGCATGTCGCTGACGCCGACCCGGCGATTGGCCAGGTAATTGATCTTGAACATCCGGGTTTGCACGGTATTCGGCTGCACGAAGATGCGGTTGCCCTGCACGCGATAGTCATAGCCATAGACGTCGCGCAGGGTATCGAGCGCCTCGCGCACCGTGGTGTTTTTCAGGTTCAGGCTGACCGATCCCGACAGTTCGGGCGGGAAGAGCATGCTGTAGTGCGTTCCCGATACCAGCGCGTTGAGCACCTGGCCGACCGGGGCGTTGTTGACCGCCAGGTTGAAACGCGGCTCCGGCTTGGCGGGTGCCGGCTGGTCGATCTGCAGCGGCGGCACCATGGCCTGGCCGAGCACGTCGCCCTTGCTGCGGTTCGCCTTGCTGTTGGCCGCAGCGTCGACTTCCTGGCCGGCACGATCGAAGGCTTCGCCACGCCGTGAATGTTGGTTGCTGCATGCGGCAAGTGCCAGTGCCGTCATGGCGACAATCAATACCTTGCTCATGGGAGCCCCTTTACTTGCCCAGCCTTGCCCGTTTTACGGGCCTTGGGCGTCACAATCATCTGTTTTTCAACATCGGGCGTCATGTAAAGACGCGTCACGCCATCGGCACCCTGCAGGACAGCTTCGTATTCGTTCAGGCGCACCAGCCTCGCCTCGCCGACCTTGCCCCCGAGCACCACTGTCTTGCCGCCGATGATCGCCACCGGCTTGCCGCCTTGCGGCATCAGGACGGATTGCAGACGCAAGCCGCCCGCCGTGCGCTCGGCCGCCTGACCGGCCGGCCCGACCGGTGTCAGCCAGTTGGCCGGAGGCCGGGTCGGGTCGGCTGACTGGGCAAAGGCCGAAGCAGTCAGCGCCAGGAATGCGAGCGCGATCAGTCTCATAGGGCGAGCCATGTCCGGTCCGGACTCAGGGTATAGACAGTCAGCGTGAGTTCAGCCTTGGGATAGTCGATCACCCGGTATTCCAGCTTTCCCCACAGCAGCTTTTGCTGCAGCTTTTCCAGTTGCGCCAGGTAGGCCTGCAACTGCCCAAAGCTGCCTTCGAGGCGAATTTCCACCCCGTGGCGATAGAGATCGAAGCTGCGCTCGACCGGCTTGGCGTCACCCGCCTTGACCTCGCCGACCGGCAGGACGCTCTGTGGTGCCAGGGTTTTCAGGCTGACCAGACGCAAGCCGGCATGACGGGCGAGCAGCCGTTCGAGCAAGCCATTCATTTCTTCCGGGCGCACCAGCACCGAACTGAACTGCCGCAGTTGTTGGTCCAGCCTGTCGCGCTCGCCATGCAGGGCGGCAAGGTCGGCTTTGCGACCGGCATCCGGGTCGATCGATAATTGTTGTTGCAGGTTTGCTGCTTCGGCCTGCAAGCGCGTAACGGTCGCCCCTTCTGTGGCCAGGGAGGTTTCCATGGCCTTCAGGCGAGTACTCTGCGGATCGACGAACAGCGAATAGCCGATCAGCAAGGGGCCGAACACCACAGCCAGGGCCACCAGCGTGCGTTCGCGCCGCGACAGGGCGGCATAGCGCGCGTTCAGACGGGACCAGGACTGGCGCAAGCTCATTTCGCCGCCTCCGGTTCGGTGCGCAACACGAACTCCGTATGACGCGGCAGCACAGCAGCCCTGGCCGGAGACGCTGCGGGCGTTTCCGGGCTGGCCGGCGCCGGCTCCACACCTTTCATGTCGAGCGCGGCAAAGCGACGGCCGGCAAAGGCGGGCTCGGCGTTGAGCCGGCCGATGTACACCGGCAACAAGGCCGGATCGGTCAAACGACCGCGAATCTCGATGTTCTTCTGGGCAAAGACAAACCCGGTCAGCCACGCCCCCTCGACAACCTGCCGGGAAAAACCTTCGAACAGCCCAGAGTAGGCGTGACTCGACGGCAGATCGCCTTGCGCCACGACATTCAACACATCCTGCCGCTGCGCCACCGCCAGACGCGCCGCCGCCAATTGCTGGTCCAGCGTCGTATCCCCCTGGCGCGCCCCGAGGCGCTGGCCGAGCGTTTGCACCTGCTGTTGCACAGCCGCGAGCTGCGCGCGCAGGGCGGTTTCATTTTCCTTGAGCGCATTGACGCGCATCACCCCAGCACTGGCCAGCAAGGCGATCAACAACAAGCCCGCGGCACCGGCCGCAGCAACGACGGGCAAGGCCAGCCAGTCGAAACGCGGCCGCAGTTCCGGCAGCAGCAGGTTGATCTGCTGGCTCAAGCGTCACTCCTCAAGGCGGCGCCAATGGCCAGCAGGCATTGGGCCTGACGCTCGACCGAACGCAATTCCGGAACACCACTGAACTCGACCACCTGCGCCAGATCCGCCACCTGCACCGGCAAATAGAGGTTTTGCGCCAACCCGGCCACGGCGGCTGCGCAATCGAACTCCGAGCACACCAGCAAACGCGATACCGAGATAAAGCCGTACTGGCGATCGAAATTGTCGAGCGTACGCTGCAGTTCCAGGGCCAGACGTTCCAGCATCTGCTGGCGACGCTCCTCGTCGGTCTCGGCCAGCGCCTGCGAGGAAACCTCGATGCGCCGCGAGAGGTAAAGCTCCCCGCCATAGGTGATGGTCAGCAGGCTTTCGCCGGAATTCAGAACAAGGAAAGCCAGGCCACGATTCGGCTCCTCGAACAGGCTGGCCACGTTGCGCACCGCCATTTCGGGAATATCGATCGCCTCCAGCGGCACCCGGGCTGCGTGGAACAGCGCCATGCGCTCGGCAATCACCTCCCGGGGCGCGACAATCGCGAAAACATTGGCCTGCCGACTACCTTCGGCCGGAATATCGGCCACCGCAATGGAAGCACCATCGACGGGAAAATCAACCATGTCCTTCAGCCGCCAACGCAAGGCCTGCACCCGCTCCTCGGGCGGCACGGACGGCGCTTCGAGCTGGGCCACGCGGTACTGGCTCTCGCCGAGCAGCGAAGCGCAGCGATAACGCTTCAGCCCCTTGTTCTGGGCAAGGCGCGCCAGGGCATCGCGTGGCAGACCTTCCATCCGGAACGACTCGCCAA
>JAEUOE010000023.1 GCA_016790885.1 Dechloromonas sp.
GACTACTTCAACCACTGGCTGCGCATGGGCAAGACTGTCGATGCCACCCCGAAGATCTTCTGCGTGAACTGGTTCCGCATGAACGAGAAGGGCGAATTCATGTGGCCGGGCTTCGGCGACAACATGCGCGTCCTGAAGTGGATCGTCCAGCGCTGCAAGGGCACCGTCGCCGCCAAGGAAACCGTGCTCGGCTGGATGCCGAAGTTCGAGGACATCGACTGGACCGGCCTGGAAATCAACAAGGACGAGTTCGAAGCCCTGACCACCATCGACGCCGACGCCTGGAAGTCCGAGCTGGCCGGCCACAAGGAGTGGTTCGACAAGATGGGCGAGAAGATGCCGCGCGAACTCGTGCTCAAGCGCGAACTGTTCGAAATGGGCATCTTCAAGGATGCAGCCTGATCCTCGCTTAGGCTAAGATCGAACGGCCACCTCAGGGTGGCCGTTTTCATTTGAGGAATGCCATGACCTACCGCCCCGCCCGCCGCCTGGCCGACATCGAGCCCTTCCACGTCGTCGAACTGCTGACCCGCGCCCGCCAACTGGAGAGCGAAGGGCGCGACATCATCCACATGGAAGTCGGCGAGCCGGATTTTCCGACGCCGGAACCGATTACCAAGGCGGCCGTAGCGGCGATCCAGGGCGGCAAGACGCTGTACACCCAGGCGCTCGGCCTGCCGGAACTGCGTACGGCAATCTCGGACTTTTATCGTGAGCGCTATGGCGTAGCCGTGGCGGCCAGCCGCATCGCCATCACCAATGGCGCTTCCGGGGCGCTGAACCTGGCCTTTGCCGCCCTGGCCAACCCGGGCGACGAATGGCTGCTGGCCGACCCCGGTTATCCGTGCAACCGGCACATCCTGCGTACCTATGAGGGCTGCCCGATCAGCATGCCGGTCGGCCCGGACAGCAATTTCCAGCCGACGCCGGCCATGCTGCGCCAGTACTGGAACGAAAAAACCGCCGGCCTGCTCGTCGCCTCGCCGGCCAACCCGACCGGCACGCTATTGACCCTGGCCGAGATCGAGGCACTGGCCGCTGTCTGTCGCGAGAAGCAGGGGCATTTCCTGGTCGACGAGATTTACCACGGCCTGACTTATGAAATCGCGGCGCCGACCGCCTGCGCTGCCGGCGACGACATCTGGGTCATCAACAGCTTCTCCAAGTATTTCCAGATGACCGGCTGGCGCCTCGGCTGGATGGTCATTCCCGAGGCTTATGTGCGCGATGTCGAGAAACTGGCGCAGAACCTCGTGCTCTGCCCGTCAACGCCGGCCCAGCATGGCGCACTGGCGGCCTTCGCCCCAGACACCATCGCCATCCTGGAAGAACGGCGCGCCGAGTTCCGGCAGCGCCGCGACTTCCTGGCCCCGGCGCTGGAAGCCATCGGCTTCCGCGTCACAGCCCGCCCGGAAGGCGCCTTCTACCTCTATTGCGATTGTTCGGCGCTGGCCGACGACAGCTTCACGCTGGCCCGCGACCTGCTGGAAAAGACCGGCGTAGCCGCGACACCGGGCCTGGATTTCGGCAGCAACGCGCCGGAAAAACATATCCGCTTCGCCTACACGACCGGCGTACCGCGCCTGGCCGAAGCGGTCGAGCGCCTACGCCGTTATTTCGGCCGGTAAGGCGAGGTCGGCATGGCGGGCGGCGACGGCCGCCCAGTCGAAATGCGGGCCGGGATCGGTCTTGCGGCCGGGCGCGACATGGCTGTGCCCGGCAATGGCGGCGACCGGATAGCGCGCCCGCAAGGCGTCGAGCAGCGGCCACAAGGCGGCGTACTGTTCGGCCGTGAACGGCTGGACATCCGAGCCTTCCAGCTCGACGCCAATCGAATAGTCGTTGCAGTTGTCGCGTTCGCACCAGCACGATTGGCCGGCATGCCAGGCACGCTGGTCGCAGCCGACGAACTGGATGACCCGGCCGTCGCGCCGCACGTAGAAGTGTGCCGACACCTGCACATTGGCGATGGTGGCGAAGTAGGGATGCGCCGCCGGATCGAGGCGGTTCAGGAAAAAATCCTCGACCCAGTTCCCGCCGAACTCATCGGGCGGCAGGCTGATGTTGTGGATGACGACCAGCGACACCTCGCTGCCGGCCGGCCGTTCACCGACATTGGGCGATGGCAGCCAGCGCACGCCGTCGAGCCAGCCGCCGGCTTGCCAGGTGCTCATTCGATGCCCAGGCGTTCCAGCCGGTAGCGCATGGAACGGAAGGTCACACCGAGCAGGCGGGCCGCCGCCGTGCGGTTGCCCTCGGCCTTCTGCAAGGCTTCGAGTATGGCCTGGCGCTCCAGGCGGTTGAGGTACTCATCGAGCGTTTCGCTGCCCCGCCCTTCGATCCCGGCATCGTGGATTTCCTCCGGCCCGAGTTGCAGGTCGTCGACTTCGATGCTGTCGCCGGAGCACAGCGCGGTGACGCGCTCCAGGATGTTTTCCAGCTCGCGCACGTTGCCGGGGAAGGAATAGAACTCCAGCGCCTTGAGCGCTGCCGCCGACAATCTGGGCGGCGTGTCGCCAGAGAGGCGGCGCAGGATGGCGGCAACCAGCGGCGCGATGTCTTCCGAACGCTCGCGCAGGGGGGGCATGCGCAATTCGATGACGTTCAGCCGGTAGTACAAGTCCTGGCGGAAAGCGCCCTTGTCGACCAGGTCGCGCAGGTTCTTGTGCGTGGCGCAGATGATGCGCACATCGACCGGCTCCTCGGTCACGCTGCCGACCTTGCGTACCCGCTTTTCCTGGATGGCCCGCAGCAGCTTGACCTGCATGGCGAGCGGCAGGTCGGCCACCTCGTCGAGAAAGAGCGTGCCGCCGCTGGCGGCCTGGAAG
>JAEUOE010000031.1 GCA_016790885.1 Dechloromonas sp.
GCCGAACTACGACGGCGCCAATGACGAACCCGCCCTGCTCCCGGCCCGCCTGCCCTTCTGCCTGCTCAACGGCGCCTCGGGCATCGCGGTCGGCATGGCCACCGAAATCCCGGCCCATAACCTGCGCGAAGTGGCGCATGCCGCCGTCAGCCTCATCCGCAATCCGGAAACCAGCGAAGACGACGTGCTGGCCATGATCCCCGGCCCCGACTACCCGGGCGGCGCGCAGATCATCTCGTCGGCCGAGGAAATTGCCGCCACCTACCGCAGCGGCCGCGGCAGCCTGCGCGTGCGCGCCAAGTGGAAGATCGAACCGCTGGCCCGCGGCCAGTGGCGCCTGGTCATCACCGAACTGCCGCCGGGCGTGTCCACCGCCACGGTGATGTCGGAAATCGAAGCCTGTTCCAACCCGGTGGCCAAGGAAAAGGCCGGCAAGAAGGTATTCACGCCGGAACAGCTCAACCTCAAGGCCGCCTTCCTGTCCGCCATTTCGGAATCCGGTGTGCGCGACGAATCGGGCAAGGAACACGACGTCCGCCTGGTCATCGAACCGGCTTCGTCACGCCAGGGCCAGGACGACTTGGTCCGCCTGCTGCTCGCCCATACCAGCCTCGAAACCAACGCCTCGATCAACCTCACCGTGCTCGGCGTCGCCGGTGCGCCGCGCCAGGCTTCGCTGTATTCCATCATCGCCGAGTGGTGCCGCTTCCGGCTGGCGACCGTCGAGCGCCGCACCCGGCACCGCCTGAGTGCCGCCGAAAAGCGCATCCACATCCTCGAAGGCCGGCAGGCTATCCTGCTCGACATCGACCGCGTCATCAAGGTCATCCGCGAATCGGACGACCCCAAGGCCGACCTGATTGCCCACTTCAAGCTGTCCGACATCCAGGCCGAAGACATCCTGGAAATCCGCCTGCGCCAGTTGGCACGACTGGAAGGCATCAAGATCGGTGAGGAACTGGCCAAACTGCGCGAAGAAGCGGCCGGCCTGAACAAGCTGCTCGACTCCGAAGACGCCCTGCGCGCCTGCGTCGCCGCGGAAATCGAGGCCGATGCAGCGAAATACGGCGACGACCGCCGCACGCTGATCGAGGCCGACGCCAAGGTCACCCTGTCCGATACCAAGAGCCTGTCGATCCCCGACGAGCCGACCACGCTGATCGTCTCGAAACACGGCTGGCTGCGCTCGCGCTCCGGCCACAACATCGACCCGACGCAACTGACCTTCCGTTCCGGCGACAGCCTGCTCGCCTGCATTCCGTGCCGCACCGTCGATGCGCTGATCATTCTCGACCACCTCGGCCGCGTCTATTCGATTCCCGCCGCCGACATCCCCGGCGGCAAGGGCGACGGCGTTCCGGCCACCTCGCTGGTCGATTTCCAGGATGGTGGCAAGCTCTGTCTGGCGCAGGCCGTATCAGCCGACAAGCTCTATATGGTCGCCGGCGAAGGCGGCTACGGCTTCCGCGTCAAGGGCGAGGATTTCGTCTCGCGCGGCAAGGCCGGCAAGGCTTTCCTGACCTTGGACGATGGCGAAACGCCGGCCATCTTCCAGACTGCCCCCGTTGCCGGTGAAATCGCCGTATTCACCAAGGATGGCCGCGCCCTGGTCTTCGCCAGCGACGAAATCCGCCAGTTGGCCAAGGGCCGCGGCCTCAAGCTGATCGACGCGGCCCCCGGCAAGACGGCACTCGACGAGATCCTGCCCGTCATCGACGGGGTTGCCGGCAAGCTGAAAGGCGAACGCCTGGAATCCTGCCGCGGCAACCGGGGCGGCAAGGGCAAACCGGTCAAGGCGCCACGCAAGTAGCGTTCTCCGCCCGCCCCAAAACCAAAAAGCCGAGGTCGTGGGCCTCGGCTTTCTCACGTAACCACGTCGAACTCAGGCTGCTGTGCCAGCCTCGTGCCTGATATCCACTTCCTCGTGTTCCCATTCCTTGATGGCATCGGAAACCAGGCGGGCCTTTTCGTGGGTATCGGGTTGGTGATGGTGTTCCTCGGCGAAATGTTCGATCGCTTCGTGGATCGCTTCCGCCTTGCTGTGGGCGTGCGTGTGGGGCATGGCAGTTTCCTTCAATGAAAAAGCCCTTGGGATCGCCAAGGGCTTTTTGACGGCGAGCGGCGAACCGCTACCGATTGGGTACTTTAGGCAGCCTTCTTGGCAACAGCCTTCGGAGCGGCAACGACGTTGGCAGCCTTCAGGGTGGCGCTGGTAGCAGCGGCAACGCTGGCTTCGGCCACTTCGGCAGCCTGCTTGGCAGCCTTGTTCAGGCCTTCGTAGGCTTCGTTGGCGGTCTTGATGGCGGTCTTGACGGCGGCAACGGCGGCTTCGGAACCAGCCGGAGCGGATTCCAGGGCCTTTTCGACCAGGCCGGAGACCTTGGCATTGGTTTCAGCAACGTGGGTTTCGACTTCCTTGGCGATCTTGTCCTTGGTTTCGGACGCGATGGCGATCACGTTGCGCGAGTACTCCATGCCCTTTTCGATGGACGGAGCGGCCAGTTCCTTCTGGATGGCGACGAAGGACTGGACATCCTTGGCACCCAGCAGGGTGGTCAGGTTGGACATGCTGGCTTCGAAAACCGAACGGGCAGCGGCCAGGTTCAACAGGGCCAGGCGCTCGATGCCTTCGAACGTGGTGTTGGCATAGAACAGGGCGAAGTTGAGGCCGGACTTGGTGAAATCTTCGGGTTTGGTGAACATGGTGTTTCTCCTGGGGTTGGGGTGATTTATGTGCCACGGCATTTATGTTGCACCGCAGCATGACTTGATTCTATTCAACCAGAACAGAATGTCAACACCTTTTGTGCATTGCACCAATTCCCGGAAATACGGGCCCCTTTCCGGCTTCAGACGTTTTCCGGAACGTCCATTCCCAGCTCGCCCAGGATGCGGGTCATCGCCTCGGCGGCCCCCAGCGGCAGGTAGTAGTCGACGATGTCCGTCAACTGGGTACGCGCCGGGTTGATCTCCACGGTCGGTATGCCGGCCGATGCGGCATAAACGACCGGCTGGACAATGTACGGAAAGACACTGGAAGTGCCGATGCTGAAAACGATGTCGAAGCCCTCCTGCAGGGCGATGATGAAGCGCTCCAGCTCGTCTTCCGGCAAGGCCTCGCCGAAGAGCACGACTTTCGGCCGCAACACGCCGCCACAGGCCGGGCAGCGCGGCGGAATTTCCCGGCCGCTCATGTCGTCGGCGGTTTCTTCGTGGTCGCAGACGGTGCACATCAAGGCCTGGAGATTGCCGTGGATCTCGATGATGTCCGCACTGCCCGCAGCCCGGTGCAGGCCATCGACGTTCTGGGTGAACACCATGACCCGCTCGAGATGCCTGCCGAGCAGCGCAATCGCCCGATGTGCGGCATTCGGCTGTGCCCCCCGGCAGTTCTCCTCGATCTGGATCAGGTATTTCCAGGTCAGATCCGGGCGCAACGCGAATACCTCGCCGGACAGAACCTCCTCGATGCGCAGCCCCTCCGCCGTCAGATCGCTGTCGTACAGCCCACCCACGCCGCGATAGGTCGGCAGCCCGGAATCGGCCGAAATGCCGGCCCCGGTGATGAACAGGATGCGCCGCGCCTGCGCCAGGTGGCGCGCCACTGCGCTGATGGTGTCATCGGTCGTCATTGCTCTGCTTCTCCCCACGCATCAATGAATCAGGAATTTCGTGAACAGGATCTCCTTGACCCCGGTCTTCCGGTCATCGTGAATGATGTGGTTGACCTGGTCGACGATTTCCTCAGCCAGCGCCTTCTTGCCGTCCAGCGTGCGCAGGTTGGCCTGGTCCTTGTCCGACATCAGCAGAATGATCTGGTGCTGGATCTTGGGCCGATGGGCGAGCAGTTCATGCGCCGCTTCCGGCGAACCGGTCTCGAAGAGCAGGCCGAACTGCGCATAGGCGTCGCCGCGAACGTTGACGGTCAGGACCATCGGCTCCGGCGCCCCGCCACCATGATCGCCAGCCAGGGTGGCGACCGGCGCCAAGGCTGCGAACGCGACAAGGCCGGGCGTGATGAGAGTTTTACGGATGCGATGGGCGAAGGACATGATCGATAATGGCGCGCGCGGCAAGGGATGGGTGGCGGCGTTATACCGCCTGGCCGGGAAAAATGCCACCGTGAACCCGGCCCGCCACTAGAGCCCCTGCGGCTCCAGGCGCAACCACACGGTAAAGCGGGCGCCCTTGCCGAGTTCGCTTTCGGCCGTGATCTGCCCGCCGTAGCGCTCGACCAGCGCCTGGCTGACCCACAGGCCGAGGCCGTTGCCGCCCGGCTTCTTGGCCGTAAAAAAAGGCTTGAACAGTTGCGCCAGGTCGGTGGCGCTGATCCCCGGTCCCGAGTCGGCGACTTCCAGGCGAATGCCGACCGGCATGTCGGCCTCGTCCCAATCCTCGACCGCGATGCGCAGCACCCCGCCATTCGGCATGGCCTGGATGGCATTGACGAAGAGGTTGATGATGACCTGCTGCAATTCGTTCTTGTTGCAGGTGATGCGGCGGCGGGAATCGATGTGCTGCTCGATGGCGATGTCGCCCTTGTTGAGCAGGTGGCGGACGAGCAGCAGGCAATCCTGCAGCAGTTGGCCGGTTTCCACCGGCTCCAGGTAGCCGACATAATCCTGCGGCCGGGCGAATTGCAGCAGTTTGGCAACGATCAGCCGGATGCGCTGCACCTGCTCGTGGATCAGCCGAATCTCATGCTCGACCGGCTCGGCACGCGGGCCGAGCACATCGCGCAGCACGTCGAGATTGCCCTGGATGACGGCGATCGGGTTGTTGATTTCGTGCGCCACGCCGGCCGTCAGCTGGCCGATGGCGGCCAGCTTCTCGTTCATCACCAGTTGCGACTGGGCGGCCTTGAGGTCGGCCACCGCCTGCTCCAGCTCTGCCGTGCGCGCCGCCACCTTGGCATCGAGCGAGGCGCCCCAGCGCTTCAGCGAATCGGCCTGGGCCTGCAACTGGTCGAGCAGGCGGTCGAAGTGGGTGGCCATGACGCCCAGCTCGTCCTGCCCGGCCACCGGGCCGACGCGGGCATCGTCGTCACCCAGTTCGATGGCCGTCATCGTCGCATGCATGCGCTCGATGGGCTTGAACACCCGGCGCGCCGAGAGGACGGCATAGGCGCCGGCCAGCAGCATGGCCAGCACGAAGAAGGCGGCCACGGCATAGAAGGCGTGCCAGCGGGCCCTGGCGAACGGGGCTTCGAGAAAGCCGACGTAGAGCATGCCGATACGCTGCTGCCGGCTATCGACCAGCGGCGCATAGGCCGACACATACCAGTCGCTGACCACGAAGGCGCTGTCCAGCCAGGTCACGCCCTGCTTGAGCACCGCATTGTTCACCGCCGCCGATACCCGGGTACCGATGGCCCGCGTATCACCGAAGAGCCGCACATTGGTCGCCACCCGCACGTCGCCGAGGAAGAGCGTTGCCGTCCCGGCGCTGCCCAGCGGCAGGGTGCCGTCCGGATAGACGACGGCATTCAGGTTGTCGATGAAATCCAGATTCTTGTTGAGCAGCACGCCCCCTTCGAGCACACCGAGCAGGTTGCCGGCGGCATCGTGCACCGGCGCCGCCGAGTGGATGACCAAGCCACGCTCCTCCGCTGCGCGCTCGGTCGGCACCGCATTGGGCGTGGCGATCAGCGGGGTGGCCGCACGGCTGGCCAGTAGCGGCGAAATGGCGGCCAGCTGCGGCTCCGTGAAAATTTCGGTTTCGGTGCGCTCGCTGCCGGCCAGCGCCGCCGCCACCACCGGCCACTCCGCAGCCATGCGGCGGCCGCTGTCGACATCGATGAAGCGCAGGAAATCGAGCTTGTGCGCGCTCACGGTCTCCTCGAGGATGGCCGCCACCGCCGGCGTCTGCCGCCCGCGCCCGGCCACCACGGCGCGCACCACCCGGTTGGCCGCCGCCTGGCCGGCCACCGAGCGCCCGACGCCCTCGGCAGCCCGCTCGTAGTAGCTGTTGGCCACGGCCAGGTCGCTACGCACCTTGGTATTCAGCAACTGGTCGAAATAGTCGCCGCCCCAATAGGCCAGCGCCGCCATGATCAAGGGCAGCACGATGCCCAGCGGCAGCAGGGCAAGCAGCAGCAGGCGCGTGCGGATCGACCGCCGCGCCGGCGGGATCAGAGTCCCCAGGCTTGGCACTTGCGGTCCATGGTCTTGCGTGAAATACCCAGCCGGCGGCTGGCTTCCGACTTGTTGCCGTCAGCTGCCGCCAGCACGGCGAGGATGTGGCGCTTCTCGACCGCCTCCAGGGTTTCGTCGAGACCGGCTGGCGCCTGCACCGGCCTGCCCTCCGGCTCGGGGCCGATGTCGAACCAGCCGAGGATCAGCGAACGCTCGACCAGGTTGCGCAACTCGCGAACGTTGCCCGGCCAGTCGTAATCGGCCATCCGGGCCTGCGTGCGCGGATCGAGGCCGAGTGGCGGCAGGCCGAGGCTGGGCGCCAACTGGCCGATGAAATGTCGGACCAGCAGGGGAATGTCCTCCGGCCGGTCGCGCAGTGGCGGCAGCGTGACCTCCAGCACCTGCAGGCGGTAATAGAGATCCTGGCGGAAACGCTGGGCGGCGACTTCGGTTTTCAGGTCGCGATTGGTGGCGGCGATGACGCGCACATCGACGGCGATTTCCTGCTCCGAACCAACCGGCCGGATACGCCGCTCCTCCAGCACCCGCAGCAACTTGGCCTGGGCAGCCAGCGGCAGTTCGGAAATTTCGTCGAGAAACAGCGTACCGCCCCGGGCGTAGTAGAACAGGCCCTCGCGGTTCTGCTGGGCGCCGGTATAGGCCCCCTTGATGTGGCCGAACAGTTCCGACTCGATCAACTCGGCCGAAATGGCGGCGCAATTGACCGGCACGAAAGGGCCGTGCGCCCGTTTGCTCATGCGATGCAGGGCACGGGCGGCGACCTCCTTGCCGGTGCCAGACTCGCCACAGAGCAGCACGGTGGCCGGCGTTGGCGCGATGCGCTTGAGCCGCTCGCAGACCTTGATCATCAATTCCGACTGGCCAACCACGCCCTCGATATCGGCGGCATGGGTGCTGATTTCCCGGCGCAGCACGAAGTTTTCCCGGGCCAGACGGGAGCGCTCGAAACAGCGCTGGATCGAATTCAGCACCTGGGCCAGTGAAAAGGGCTTGAGCAGGAAATCCGCGGCCCCGGCGCGCAGCGCATCGATAGCGGTGTCGAGATCGGCGTAGGCAGTCATCAGCACCACGTCGCCGGCGTAGCCGTCATGGCGCAACTCGTGCAGCCAGTCGATGCCGGAGCAACCCGGCAAGGCAATGTCGAGCACCACCAGGTCGTACAGGTTGCGCTGGATCAGCGGCCGTGCCGCTTCGACGCTGGCCGCGCAATCGACCACGCCGCAGCGCGAACTGAGGGCACGCTGCAAAAAACTGAGCATTCCCGGCTCGTCATCGACCACCAGCACCGAATATTCCGACCAGGGCGCGTGCTCGCCCGCCACGTTTTCTTCCATGTCTCCGCCCAACCGCTTTATCGAATCGTTTGCGCCGATTTTCGCACGCCTTGGCATTCGGCGCGTGCGTCAGCTCAGCCGCCCTATCGGGTCAGAAACAGGCAGGCCGGCAGCGCTGTGCCCGCCTGCCGATGCAGAAGAAACAGCTAAAATACCGCCCGCGGTCTGTGCACCGCATTGAATCGAGTGGCGCGCAAGCGCCTTGGTAAGCTGCCGTGATATCCGCACGGCGGCAGTTGATGTCAAAACCGGAGCTTTACATGACCCTGTCCGCCACGCGCCGTCTGGCGCTGAAGGGGGCGCTGGCCTGCGCCTTCGCTTCCGCTGTTTCCTTCCCGGCCCTCGCCGCCGACAACGTCCTGCGCGTTTCGGCCATTCCAGACGAAGCGCCGACCGAACTGCAACGCAAGTTCGCCCCGCTCGGCAAATACCTCGAAGCGCAAACCGGCATGAAGGTGGTGTTCACCCCGGTGTCGGACTACGCCGCCGTCGTCGAATCGCTGGCCACGCGCAAGATCGACCTTGCCTGGCTGGGCGGTTTTACCTACGTACAGGCAAAGATCCGCACCAATGGCACCGCCATCCCCATCGCCCAGCGCGAGGAAGATGCCAAATTCACCTCCCGGTTCATCACCGCCGACCCGGCCATCAAGGCACTGGCTGACTTGAAAGGCAAGACCTTCGCCTTCGGCGCGCCATCCTCCACCTCGGGCAGCCTGATGCCGCGCTTCTTCCTGCAGCAGGCCGGCCTGAACCCGGAAAAGGACTTCAAGAACGTTGCCTTCTCCGGCGCCCATGACGCCACGGTGGCCTTCGTCGCCGCCGGCAAGGCCGACGCCGGCGTACTGAACGCCTCGGTGTGGGACAAGCTGGTCGAGCAAAAGAAGGTCGATACCGACAAGGTGCGCGTCTTCGCCACCACCCCGCCCTATTTCGACTACAACTGGACGGTACGCGGCGACCTCGACCCGGCCCTGGTCAAGAAGCTGACCGAGGCCTTCCTCAAGCTCGACCCGGCCAACCCGGAGCACAAGGAAATCATGGCCTTGCAGCGAGCGTCGAAATTCATCCCGACCAAGAAGGAAAACTACGACGGCATCGAAAAGGCCGCCCAGTCGGCCGGCCTGCTGAAGTGAGTTTCCAGCTCGACGGCGTGGGGCTGACCCACGCCAACGGCTTCCCGGCGCTGGCCGACATCGCGCTACAGGCCGACCAGGGCGAGCGCATCGCCCTGATCGGGCCTTCCGGTGCCGGCAAGACCAGCCTGCTCTCGGTGCTCGGCACCGCGCTGGCGCCCACTGCCGGGAAGGCCCGAATCTTCGGCACACCGCTGCCGGGCGGTGCTTCTGCTGCCCTGCGCAGCCGTATTGGCACGGTGCACCAGGCGCCGCCCATTCCCGGCCGGCAGCGCGTGGTCACCGCCGTTCTGGCCGGCAAGCTCGGCCAATGGCCGGCGTGGAAGTCGCTGGCCTCCCTGCTTTACCCGCTCGATGTCGCCGGGGCGCGGGCAGCACTCGACCGCGTCGACCTGGCCGACAAGTTGTTCGCCCGTTGCGACCAGCTCTCCGGCGGCCAGTTGCAGCGCGTCGGCATCGCCCGCGTGCTCTACCAGCAGCCCGACCTGATCCTGGCCGACGAACCGGTATCCGCCCTCGATCCGACGCTGGCCCTGAACACCATCCGCCTGCTGGTCAGCGAAGCCGAAACGCGCGGCGCGACGCTGGTTGCCAGCCTGCACGCAGTCGACCTGGCACTCGGCAACTTCACCCGCATCGTCGGCGTCAAGGGCGGGCGCATCGCCTTCGACCTGCCGGCCGACCAAGTCAGCAGTCCCCTGCTCCACGAGTTGTACGCCAGTGAAGGCAGCGAATTGCCGACCCAGGCCCATGAGCCGCGTTTTCTGACGGTAGCCGCGGCCAACGATGCGGCGACGCGGGCGGCCTGTTGTTGACAGCCATGGCCCGCCCGGCCCCCGACCGCGACCCCGCCGCCCGCAGCCGCCTGATTGGCACGCTGAGCGCACTGGTCATCCTGTGGCCGCTCTTCCAGGCCGCCCAGGTCAAGCCGGGCACGCTGTTCGATGCCGGCAACCTGAAGGTCATCGGCCATTTCCTGGCGGCCTTTCTGCCGCCGGAAACGGGGGCCGAGTTCCTCGGCTACCTGGCCAGGGCGACGCTGGAAACCCTGGCCATCGCCACCGCCGGCATGGCGCTGGCCTTCCTGCTCGCCGTGCCGCTGGCCTACCTGGCCACCGCTGCCGGGCGGGAAAAACCGGCACTCAACCCGCTCACCCGCAGCCTGCTCACCATCCTGCGCGGCATTCCCGAGCTGGTCTGGGCGCTGGTTTTCGTGCGCGTCTTCGGCCTCGGCCCGGCCGCCGGCGTGCTGGCCCTGGGCCTCACCTATGGCGGCATGCTGGCCAAGGTCTATGCCGAAATCGTCGAATCGGTGGACGCCGCGCCGGCCCGTGCCTTGCGCCACAGCGGTGCCAGCCGGCCGCTGGCCATCCTCTACGGCCTGATCCCGCAGGCCGCCAAGGAACTCGCTTCCTACACCGTCTATCGCTGGGAATGCGCCATCCGCGCCTCGGTCGTGATGGGATTCGTCGGCGCCGGCGGCCTCGGCCAGTTGATGGACCAGGCCATGAAAATGCTCAACGGCGGCGAGGCGGCCAGCATCCTGCTCGCCTTCATGCTGCTGGTTTTCGCGGCCGATGGCCTGTCCGGCTGGCTGCGCAGAGCGCTCGACACCCCGCCGGCCAACCGGCCTTCGCCGTTCGGCTGGCGCAGCCTGCTCGTGGCCGCAGCAATCGGCGGCGGCATCGTCGCCAGCTACCGCTTCCTCGACATTGGTTTCGGCGAATTGCTGAGCGCCGATGCCGCCCGCAGCATTGGCGAATTCGTCGCCGGCTTCTTTCCACCCGATCTGTCGGCCGAGTGGCTGGGCAAGGTGGGCCGGGGCATCTGGGAGACGCTGGCCATTTCCATCGTCGGCACCCTGCTCGCCGCCGTCGCCGGCCTGCTCCTCGCACTGCCCAGGCCGCGCGCGCCGTTCAGCTTCCTGCTCAATACGCTGCGCTCGTTGCCGGAACTGGTATGGGCCACCATCACTGCGCTGGCCGTGGGCCTCGGCCCCTTCGCCGGTGCGCTGGCCCTGGCCCTGCACACGGCCGGCGTGCTGGGCCGCCTGTACGCCGAAGCGCTGGCCAACGCCCCCGCCCAACCGGCGCAAGCGCTGCGCCTGAGCGGCGCCGGCAACGGCCTGGCCTTCCTCTACGGCACCCTGCCCGGTGCCGCCCCGCAACTGATCGCCTACACGCTGTACCGCTGGGAAATGAATATCCGCATGGCAGCCATCCTCGGCTTCGTGGGCGCCGGCGGGCTGGGACAACTGCTCTATTTCGAACTGTCACTGTTCCATTACGCCCAGGCGTCGACCGTCATCATCGCCATGCTCGCCCTGTCCATCGCCGTGGACCAGGCCAGTGCGTGGCTGCGGCAACGCATGCGCTGAA
>JAEUOE010000057.1 GCA_016790885.1 Dechloromonas sp.
CTGGAGGTCGTGCGCTTTAGCGAGGAACTCGACCAGCGCACGGTGCTGACCGAGATTCTCTGATTCGCCCGCTGGCCGGCTGGCCTGCCCGGCCGGCCAGGCCCGGGTTCAGATCGAGCGCTCGATGATGACGCCGACGCGCTTGACGCCCGGCATCATGCCCAGCTTGGCTACCGAAACGCGCACCCACTGGGCGGCGAAGTTTTCCAGCAGCCAGGTGGCGATGTGCTCGGTGAGCTTTTCTAGCAGGTTGAAATGGCTGGCCTTGAGGTCGGCGCGCAGGCGCTCGACGACGACGGCGTAATCGACGGTATCGCGGATGTCGTCGCTGGCCCCGGCCGACGCCGTGGATACCCCGATCTGCAGTGAAATCTCGACGGTCTGCGCCATGGCTTTCTCACGCGGATAGATGCCTATCCACGTCTCGGCGCGTAGTTCCTCGATGAAAATGATGTCCATGGGGCGGTCGGTGCTGGCTCGGGGTGTAAAATCCGCCGCGATTGTACTCCCAGCCATTCAGTTCACCCATGCCAACTGCCCTCGCCCTCATCGCTGCCTACCTGCTCGGCTCCGTTCCCTTCGCCATGATCTCGTCCAGGGTCTTCGGCCTGGCCGATCCGCGCACCTACGGCTCGGGCAACCCGGGTGCCACCAACGTGCTGCGCAGCGGCAACAAGAAGGCAGCGCTGATGACCCTGATCGGCGATGCGCTGAAGGGCGCCGTCGCCGTCATCGTCGCGCAGCAGATGGGTTTCAGCGACACGGTCATCGGTCTGGTCGCGCTGGCCGTCTTCCTCGGCCATCTCTACCCGATTTTCCTCAAGTTCAAGGGCGGCAAGGGCGTCGCCACGGCAGCCGGCGTGCTGCTCGCCCTCGACCCCATCCTTGGCCTGGCGGTCGCCGGAACCTGGCTGCTCGTTGCCTATGTGTCGCGCTACTCCTCGCTTGCCGCGCTGATCGCCGCCGCTGCCGCACCGGTCATTTCAGCGCTGATGCACGGCGCCAACAACCAGACCATCGTCGTCGGCATCCTCGGCATGGCGCTGATCGGCAAGCACTGGCAGAACATCCAGCGGCTGATGGCCGGCCAGGAATCGAAGATCGGCAGCAAGAAGAAGTAACCCAGCTTTGCTCCCCTGCCGAGAACGCCGGTAAGCCGGCGTTTTTGTTGCCCAGCCGATAGCCGCAGCGCATCGGGCGGATGCAATCAATCGATTGGACCATCACCCCCTGCCTCCCTAGACTTGCCTGCATCGGGCCCGCAATCCGGGCCGAACAGACAAGGAGGCTGCCATGATTTCCCGCATCATCGACCGCTGGTTCGACGAACTCGTCGCCTGGGAGCCGTATATCGACGTGCTGGCCAATCTGCCGGACAATTTCTGACAGTCATTCGGGCCGGCCGGGAACCAAGCGCCCCGCGCCGCCTCCAATGGCCTCTCATCTCAACTGATAACAGGAGCACACGATGTCTCAAGTCACCCTCGGCGGCAATCCGATCAACGTCAACGGCAAGTTCCCGCAAAAGGGCGATACCGCCCCGGCCTTTTCGCTGGTCGCCAAGGATCTGTCCGACGCCACCCTGGCCACCTTCGCTGGCAAGCGCAAGATCCTGAACATCTTCCCGAGCATCGACACGCCGACCTGCGCCGCCTCGGTTCGCCAGTTCAACGCCCAGGCCAGCACCAAGCCGAACGCTGTCGTGCTGTGCATCTCGGCCGACCTGCCCTTCGCCCAGGGCCGCTTCTGCGGCGCCGAAGGCCTGGAGAACGTGATCAACCTGTCCACCATGCGCGGCCGTGAATTCCTCGACGCCTACGGTGTTGCCATCGCCAGCGGCCCGCTGGTCGGCGTTGCCGCCCGTGCCGTCGTCGTCCTCGACGAGAACGACCG
The DNA here is from genome assembly GCA_016790885.1 of Dechloromonas sp. Lineage (GTDB taxonomy): Bacteria > Pseudomonadota > Gammaproteobacteria > Burkholderiales > Rhodocyclaceae > Azonexus. The sequence continues at coordinate 1,894 of JAEUOE010000057.1, forward strand.
CGTGCTGCACAGCGAGCTGGTTTCGGAAATCAAGAACGAACCGGACTACGCGGCCGCCCTCGCCGTTCTGTAAGGAAACCTGCCATGGCCAGCCTCGCCTTCGACGACTACCGCGCGCGCGCCCTCGCCGAGGGCTACGACGAAGTTCTCTTGCGCAGCTGGCCGGCCGACTTGCAGATCGACACTCACGCCCACGCTTTCGCCCTGAAGGCGCGGGTGGTGAGCGGCGAAATGTGGCTCACCGTGGGCTCCGAAACGCGCCATCTGTTACCCGGCGACGAATTCGAACTGGCCGCGGCAGCCCGGCACGCCGAACGTTACGGCCACACCGGCGCCGCCTTCTGGCTCGCGCGCCGCAACCCGTCAGCGGAGTAATCAAGATGGCCAGCAAATGCTGCAAGTCCGATCCGCCGTGCAAGGATTGCCCGAAGCGCAAGAAGAAAAAGCACCGGCTGGACGACCCGTTCGGCTGCACCAGCAACGACGGGCAGACCGTACGGGCCGCCGTCTATTTCCCGCTGACCGACATGTCCATCAAGGGCCAGCGCGGCTGAACGGCAAACACACCGGCCTCCTTGGCCGGCGTTCCGGCCTGCAGACGCAGGCAACCGGCGAGGGCGATCATGGCGCCGTTATCGGTACAGAATTCCAGTTCCGGGTAATAGACGCGCAGGCGCTTGCGCTTCGCCTCTTCGTCGAGCGTCGCCCGCAACTGCTTGTTGGCGCCGACACCGCCAGCCACCACCAACTGTTTCAGGCCGCTTTGCTTCATCGCCTTCAGCGATTTCCTGACCAGCACCTCGACAATGGCTTCCTGGAAAGCGCGCGCTGCATTGGCCTTGAAGGCATCGTCCAGCACCGCCCCCTGTTCGCGCACGAGGGTCAGTACCGCCGTTTTCAGGCCGGAAAAACTGAAATTCAGGTCGCCGGAATGCAACATCGGGCGCGGCAGTTCATAAACGCCCGGCGTTCCCGTCTCCGCCAGTTTCGATAGCAAGGCACCGCCCGGATAGGGCAGGCCGAGCAGCTTGGCACTCTTGTCGAAAGCCTCTCCAGCCGCGTCGTCCAGCGTTTCGCCGAGCAGTTCGTATTCGCCGACGCCAGTCACCTTCATCAACTGTGTATGGCCACCCGAAACCAGCAGGGCGACAAACGGGAAGGTCGGCGGGTTGCTCGACAGCAGCGGCGACAACAGATGGCCTTCGAGGTGGTGCACCGGAATGGTCGGCTTGCCGATGGCCAAGGCCAGCGCTTCAGCGAAGGCGCAGCCGACGAGCAGCGCCCCGGCCAGGCCGGGGCCGCGGGTGTAGGCCACGGCATCGATATCGCTCAGCGATTTGCCCGCCCGTTCCAGCGCTTCGCGCAAGAGCGGCACTACCCGGCGGATGTGGTCGCGCGAGGCCAGTTCGGGCACCACCCCGCCGTACTCGGCATGCATCGCTACCTGCGAGTGCAGGGCATGGGAAAGAAGGCCGGCGGCGCTATCGTAGAGCGCAATGCCGGTTTCGTCACAGGAGGATTCGACACCGAGGATCAGCATAGGCCGCGGATTTTAACACTTGATGCAAAAGGATTTTCTCGACTATACTGGCCGGCTTCCCGCAACTCTGCGGAAAAATTTGCGCGTCCAGCCGATCAACTACCCCGGCTGGCGCCGACAAGGAAGGGGGTGAAAATTATGCCGAACATTCGCGTCAAAGAAAATGAGCCGTTCGAGGTTGCTATCCGCCGCTTCAAGCGCACTGTCGAAAAGACAGGTCTTCTGACCGAGCTGCGCGCCCGTGAGTTTTATGAAAAGCCCACCACCGAGCGCAAGCGTAAGGCTGCCGCTGCCGTTAAACGCCAGCACAAGCGCCTCCGTAGCCTGACCCTGCCGCCGAAGCTGTACTAATCAGTACGCCTCAGCACAAGAAGAGCCGCCAGCCTCAACAGCCGGCGGCTTTTTGCCTTTAGCTTCCAGCACTTAGCTACCAGCAGCGAGGCACCCCTTAGCCAACAACCTGCCACCAACCGCCAGAAAAATGACGCTCAAAGCCCGCATCACCGAAGACATGAAAACGGCCATGAAGGCCAAGGAAGCCGGCCGGCTGTCTGCCATCCGCCTGCTCAACGCCGCCATCAAGCAGAGGGAAGTCGATGAGCGCGTCGAACTCGACGACGCCGCCGTCGCCGCCGTCATCGAAAAGCTGGTCAAGCAGCGCAAGGACAGCGTCACCCAGTACGAAGCCGCCAATCGCCAGGATCTGGCCGACATCGAAAAGGCCGAGATCGAAATCCTCTCCGCCTACCTGCCGGAAAAGATGGGCAGCGAGGAAGTCGCCGCCGCCGTCGCTGCCGCCGTGGCGCAAACCGGCGCCAAGGGCCCGGCCGACATGGGCAAGCTGATGGCCGTCCTCAAGCCGCAACTGGCCGGCAAGGCCGACATGGCCGAGGTGTCGAAGCTGGTCAAGGCTGCGCTTGCCGGCTAGCTGCCAAGGGTCGGCTTGCCCCTGCCCGATCCTGATCGCCTGATCCCCAAAACGTGATTCCGGATTCCTTCATTCAGGATCTGCTGGCCCGGGTGGACATCGTCGACCTGGTGGACAGCTACGTGCCACTCAAGAAGGCGGGCGCCAACTATGCCGCCTGCTGCCCCTTCCACAACGAGAAATCGCCGTCCTTCACGGTCAGCCCGACCAAGCAGTTCTACCACTGCTTCGGCTGCGGCGCGCACGGTACGGCCATCGGCTTCGTCATGGAATACCAGGGCATGGGCTTCGTCGACGCCGTCCAGGAACTGGCCGGCCGCGCCGGGATGAGCGTGCCGGAGAGCGAAGGACGCAGTTTCCACGACGAAAAGCCAAGCCAGACCCGCACGCTGGTCGAGGTCATGGCGCGCGCCGCTGCCTACTACAAGGCCCAGCTCAAGGCTTCGCCACGCGCCATCGAATACTGCAAGAAACGCGGCCTTTCCGGCGAAGTGGCCGCTCGCTTCGGCATCGGCTATGCGCCGGACGGCTGGCAGAATCTGCAAGCCGTTTTTCCTGATTACAACGCCGACGAACTGAAGGTCGCCGGCCTGATCATCGAGAACGAGGCCGGCCGCCGCTACGACCGCTTCCGCGACCGCCTGATGATCCCCATCGTCAATCCGAAGGGCGAGATCATCGCCTTCGGTGGCCGCATTATCGACCAGGGCGAACCCAAATACCTGAACTCGCCGGAAACCCCGCTCTTCGAGAAGGGCCGCGAACTGTTCGGCCTGCCGCAGGCGCGCCAGGCCCTGCGTGAAGCCAACACCGCCATCGTCACCGAAGGCTACATGGACGTCATCGCCCTGTCGCAGAACGGTCTCGGCAACGCCGTCGCAACGCTGGGCACCGCGACCACGCCGACCCATGTGCAGAAACTGTTGCGCCAGGTCGACCGCATCGTCTTCTCCTTCGATGGCGACAACGCCGGCCGCAAGGCCGCCTGGCGCGCCCTGGAAAACGCCCTGGAAGCGCTGGCCGACAACAAGCAGATCGGCTTCGTCTTCCTGCCCGCCGAACACGACCCGGACAGCTTCATCCGGGAATTCGGCAAGGCGGAATTCGACCGTCTGGTCGCCCAGGCCATGCCGCTGTCCGACTTCCTCCTCAAGGAACTCGCCCAGCGTTGCGACCTCACCAGCTCCGAAGGCAAGGCGCGCCTGATCTACGAAGCCAAGCCCCTGCTCCACAAGTTGCCGACGCCGCTCTTGCGCCTGCAACTGGTCAAACGCCTGGCCGAGGCCAGCGGTTTCGCCCAGGCCGAAGTGGAGCGCCTGTGCGAACTCAAGTCCTACACGCCGGCGCCGCCGCCCCGAGCCCGGCGCACCGCCCCGTCGCTGACTCGCAACCTGCTGCGCATCGTCCTGCACAAGCCGCAACTGGCGCGCCAGCTGCCGATCGACCTGCTGCCCGACACGCCCGAGCGACCGGCACTGACCCGCCTGCACCAACTGGTCTCGGCCGGCACCGACGCGGCCAGCTACGCCACGCTGCGCGAACAGCTGCGCGGCCTGCCGGAAGAAGGCGTGATCGAAAACGCCGCGTCGGAACTTCTTGGCCTGCCGTTTGACGAAGAAGGCGCGGACAGCGAATTTCGCGATACGCTGGAGAAACTCCAGGCCGGAGGCGAGAAACGCGCCTTCGACGAACTGCAAATGAAAGCCCAGCAATTCGGTGTGGCCGGCCTGAGCGCCGCCGAAAAGCAGGCCTACATTCAGTTCTTGGCCACCCGGTCAAAACGCAGCTAAGTTGTGGTAAAATCTACGGTTTTCTCGAATTCTATGGATCGTGTTCATGGCTAAGGCAAAAGACACTGCTAAGGAAGCCCCGAAGGCTCGCACCAGCAAGGCCAAGGAGAAGGCAGCCGAGAAGGCGCTGCTGCAGGGCCAGATGGCTGAAACTCCGGAACCGCTCGATGCCGAAGCGCGCAAGATGCGCCTCAAGGCCCTGATCAAACTGGGCAAGGAGCGCGGCTACCTGACTTACGCCGAGATCAACGACCACCTGCCCGACGATGTCGTCGATGCCGAGTCCATCGAAGCCATCATCTCGACCTTCAGCGAAATGAGCATCCAGGTCTTCGACGAAGCCCCGGCTGCCGAAGACCTGCTGATGTCCGACACCGCCGCATCGGCCGCCGACGACGAAGAAGTCGAAGCGCAGGCCGAGCAGGCGCTGTCCACCGTCGATTCGGAATTTGGCCGCACCACCGACCCGGTCCGCATGTACATGCGCGAAATGGGCACGGTCGAACTCCTCACCCGCGAAGGCGAAATCGAGATCGCCAAGCGGATCGAGGAAGGCCTCAAGCACATGATCCAGGCCATTTCCGCCTGCCCGACCACCATCGTCGACATCCTCGACATGGCCGCCAAGGTCGAGAGCGACGAAATGCGCATCGACGAACTGGTCGACGGCCTGATCGACCCGAACGCCGTCGAGGAAGCCCCGGCCGCCGAAATGCCGGAAGCCGAAGACGAAGAAGCAGAAGACGAGGACGAAGAGGATGAAGGCGGCGCTTCCGGTGCCGCGTCGGCCTCCCTGCTGCAACTGAAGACCGACGCCCTGGAGCGCTTCAAGACCATCAAGGGCATCCACACCAAGATGCAGAAGGCGCTGGCCAGCAAGGGGTCGCAGGACAAGGCCTACCTCAAGCTGCTGCAGCAACTGTCCGACGAGCTGATGAACATCCGCTTCACCTCGCGCTCCATCGAGCGCCTGTGCGACAGCGTGCG
>JAEUOE010000058.1 GCA_016790885.1 Dechloromonas sp.
CCGCGCTCGGCGCGAATGGCGTAGGTGGTGAAACGCTCGCCGTTGTTTACGTTCCAGATGTCGATCTGTTCGTATTCCTTGATGTTTGCCGCTTCGAGCAGGTCTTCATCGATGGCGCAGGAACCCTCGTAGTGCAGGTCGGCGTGGGTTGCCGTCACGCGATGCAGCTTGGATTTCAGCATTGTTCTCTGCATGGTTTCACTCATCCAGACGGTTAGGGGAAGCGCATTGTAGCGACAATGGCCCCTCTGTCAACGGGCGTAATTATGGATTTCCCGACGGCATCAAACCTCGATGTTGTCGATCAATCGCGTCGTTCCCAGGCGGCTGGCGGCAAGCACCACCAGCGGGGCATCCAGGCCTTGCGGCATGGCCAGGTCGGACTGTTGTCGCACTGCAACATAATCGGTTTTCCAGCCTGCGGCGTCGAGTTGAGCGATGGCCGATTTTTCCAGTTTGATCGTATCCGCCTCGCCGCCGCGTATGGCGTCGCGGATTTCGTTGAGCAGGCGATACAGGCGGGGCGCCTCGGCGCGTTCGGCTTCGCTCAGGTAGCCATTGCGCGACGAGAGGGCAAGACCGTCGGCGGCGCGCACGGTTTCGCCACCGACTATGGTGATGGGCATGGCCAGCTGGCGGGTCATGTTGCGGATGACCATCAACTGCTGGTAGTCCTTCTTGCCGAAAACGGCTGCATCGGGCTGCACGCAGTTGAACAGCTTGGTGACGACGGTGGCGACACCGCGGAAATGGCCGGGGCGAAATTCGCCATCAAGCACGTTCTGGATGCCCGGCGGCTCGATGAAATACTCCTGCGGCTCCGGGTAGAGATCGGCTTCGGTCGGTGCGAACAGCACATCGACGCCGGCAGCAGCCAGCTTGTCGCAGTCGGCCTGGAAGGTGCGCGGGTATTTGTCGAAATCCTCGTTCGGGCCGAATTGCAGGCGATTGACGAAGATCGAGGCGACTACCGTGTCGCCATGCGCGCGGGCCTGTTCCATCAGACTGATGTGGCCGGCGTGCAGGTTGCCCATGGTCGGGACGAAGACGACGCGGCCACGGTTCTTCAGGGCCGAACGCAGGTCGGGGATGGCAGAGTGGATTTGCATGGTTGAATGAAATTCAAAATCCACCGCAAAGGTGCCAAGACGCAAAGGGGGCGCAAAGAGAGGGTTTTCTTTGCGGAATCTGCGTGCCTTCGCCTCTTTGCGGTGAAGGGGTGTTGTTTCTCAGGGGGCGTAGGTGTGTTCCGGGCCGGGGTAGCTGCCGTCCTTGACGGCGGCAACGGCGCGGCAGGCGGCATCGTGCACCGAACTGGCACCATCCATGAAATTGCGGACGAACTTGGCCTTCTTGCCCGGCGGGATATCGAATGCGTCATGGACGACCAGCACCTGGCCCGAGCAGTCCTTGCCGGCGCCGATACCGATGGTGATGACGTGCAGTTGCGCTGTCACCTCGGTCGCCAGCACGGCGGGGATGGCTTCGAGGACGAGCATCGTCGCACCGGCTTCCTGCAGGGCCAGTGCATCGTCGCGCAGGCGCTGGGCAGCCACCTCGCCCTTGCCCTGCACCTTGTAGCCGCCCATGACGTGCACGGATTGCGGCGTCAGGCCGAGGTGGCCACAGACGGGGATGCCACGGTCGACGAGGAATTTGACGGTTTTCGCCATGTCGCCGCCGCCTTCCAGCTTGACCATCTGGGCGCCGGCCGCCATCAGCGTGACGGCGTTGCGGAAAGCCTGTTCCGGCGATTCCTGGTAGCTGCCGAAAGGCATGTCGGCAATGATGAAAGCGCGGTCCGAGCCGCGTTTGACGGCAGCGGTATGGTAGGCGATGTCGGCGACGGTCACCGGAAGCGTGGTGTCGTGGCCCTGGATCACATTGCCCAGCGAATCGCCGATCAACAGACATTCAACACCGGCGCCGTCGAGCAGACGGGCGAAGCTGGCGTCGTAGGCGGTGAACATGACGACCTTCTCGCCGGCAGCGTAGAGCTTGGCGAGATCGCCCTGGGTCAGGCGGCGGGTGATGGTTTGTGCGGACATTTACGACCTGAAAACGAAATAGACGGCGCCTAGGATACACAGAGCCGCCCACAAGTAGTCAAGCTTCAACGGCTGATCCATGTAGAAGATGACGAAGGGCACGAACACGGTCAGGGTGATCACTTCCTGCAGGATCTTGAGCTGGCCGAGATTCATCTCGGTATTGCCGATACGGTTGGCCGGCACCTGGATGCTGTATTCGAACAGCGCGATGCCCCAGGAAATCAGGGCCGCGATCCACCACGGTTTCTCGTTGAGATGCTTGAGGTGCGAATACCAGGCGAACGTCATGAAAACGTTCGACAGGGCGAGCAGAGCCACCGTCTGCCACAGCACCGGAATGTGCTGGCCGAACAGTGTCACAACCTGACGATCCCCTGGTTGGCGACGGCCGGCAGCCAGGCGGCGACGGTGCCGCGGCCGGGGATTTTCAGATTCGGGGCGATTTCGGCCAGCGGATACAGCACGAAAGCGCGCAGGTGCAGGCGTGGATGCGGCAGGGTCAGTCGCGGCAGGCTGACGAACTGGTCGCCATAGAGCAGCAGGTCGAGATCCAGCGTGCGCGGGCCGTTGCGTTCGGCGCGGATGCGGCCGAAGCGTTGTTCGATTTCAAGCAGGGCGTCGAGCAGGGCTTCCGGCGCCAGGTCGGTTTCCAGTTGCGCCACCGCATTGACGAATTCCGGCTGCTCGGTGATGCCGACCGGTGCCGTGCGGTATAGCGATGAACAATGCACGATGCGGCTATCCGGCAGGTTGGCCAGCGCCGCGAAGGCGGCCTTGACGGTGGCGGCCGGGTCGCCAAGGTTGGCCCCCAGCGCAATGAAGGCGGTGTTCATTCGCTGGCCGGAGCGGCGGAGCTGGCAGCATTGGCCGGCTTCTTGCGGCGCCGGCGCTTCTTCTTGTCGCCAGCCTGTTCCGGCAACAGCATCTCGGCCCGCTTGTCGCCATCCACATTCTGGAAGCGTGTCCACCAGTCGGCGACTTCCATGTCGAGTTCGCCGGCCTGGGCGCGCAGCACCAGGAAGTCGTAGCCGGCGCGGAAGCGCGGCTGTTCAAGCAGGGCGTAGGGGCGCTTGCCGGCACGCTGTTCGAAACGCGGCTGCAGGGCCCAGATATCCTTGATGTCGCCGGCGATGCGGCGCGTGATGGCCAGCTTTTCGCCCTGCACGTCAAGGACCGTATCCATTGCCGTGTACAGCGCCGGGATCTTCGACTCGCCCTTGGCCTTGAGCTTTTCCCAGTGGGCCAGCACTTCGTGCCAGAGCAGGGTGGCGAACAGAAAACCGGGCGAGGTGCCCTTGCCGCGGCGCACGCGCTCGTCGGTGTTGGCCAGCGACAGCATGACGAATTTCTCGCCCATCGGCTGCTCGAGGATGACGTCGAGCAGCGGCAGCAGGCCGTGGTGCAGGCCTTCATCGCGCAACTGGGTCAGGCACTTGACCGAGTGGCCGGAGGTGAGCAGCTTGAGCATTTCGTCGAACAGGCGGGCCGGCGGCACGTTTTCGAGCAGTTCGGCCATTTCGCGGATCGGCTTGCGCGCTTCCGGATCGATGCACAGGCCGAGCTTGGCGGCCAGGCGGACGGCGCGCAGCATGCGC
>JAEUOE010000091.1 GCA_016790885.1 Dechloromonas sp.
GAACGCCTCGACCGCCTGGCCGATGCGCTGGCCGCCAGCGCCAGCGTCGACCTGCCGCCGCCAGTCAGCTTCGCCGAGGCGGCAGCGCCGGAGATCCCGCCGCTGCTCGCCGGCAAGACCATCGCCATCGCGCGCGATGCGGCCTACGGTTTCATCTATCCGGCCAACCTGGAAACGCTGCACCAACTCGGCGCCGAACTGCGCTTCTTCTCGCCGGTCGCTGGCGACAACTTGCCGGCTTGCGATGCCGTCTGGCTACCCGGCGGCTATCCGGAACTGCATGCGGAAGCCATCGGTGCCAACACAGCGCTGTGGTCGACACTTCATGCCCACGTCGACGCCGGCAAACCCTTGCTCGCCGAATGCGGCGGCATGATGAGCCTGTTCGAGGAAGTCGTGGACAAGGCCGGTGTCGCCCATCGCTTCGGCGGCCTGCTGCCCGGCCGCTCGGTCATGCAGCAACGCCTGGCCGCCCTCGGCACGCAGTTCGTCGACCTGCCGGAAGGCCGGCTGGCCGGGCATACCTTCCATTATTCGAAGAGCGACACCTCGCTTGCCCCGCTGGTTCTGGCCAAAACCAGCGATGGTCGGGATGGCGAGGCGATCTACCGGCACGGCCGCCTGACCGCCTCCTATGTGCATTTCTATTTTCCCGGCAACCCCGCGGCCGTCGCCGCCCTGCTTGGCTAATGCTTCGCAAATACCGAAGTGTAATCACCGATATATCTGGTTATTTTAAAACCGGACAACCGTTACACTACGCCGGTCAATTTTCCCCAGACAGGAGACAAAGGATGAAAAACTTCGTAATGATGGCCGCGGCCCTGGTGCTCGGCTTCACCCTGCAGATCAACGATGCCGAAGCCAAGCGCATCGGCGGCGGTGGTTCGACCGGCATGCAGCGCCAATCGGTCGCCCCGAGCAACACGCAGCAAGCCGCACCGCGCCAGGCCACCCAGCCGGCTGCCGCCGGTCAAGCCGCCCAGCCGAAGCGTTCGTGGATGGGTCCGCTCGCCGGCCTCGCCGCCGGCCTCGGCCTCGCTGCGCTGGCCTCGCACTTCGGCTTTGGCGAAGAGCTGGCCAGCTTCATGATGATGGCCTTGCTCGCCATGGTGGTCATCGGCGTGATCGGTTACTTCATGCGCAAGAAGGCTGCCGCCCAAGGCAACCAGGGCATGCAGTACGCCGGTGCCGGAGCGCCTTTCGGTGGCAATGCGCCGCAGCGTGAATTCACCCCGGCGGGCGGTGCTGCCGCAGCCCCTGTGGCCAACAGCGCCGGTAACATTCCTGCCGACTTCGATGTCGACGGCTTCGTGCGCAATGCCAAGGTGAACTTCATTCGCCTGCAGGCCGCCAACGACGCCGGCAATCTCGACGACATCCGCGAATTCACCTCGCCGGAAATGTTCGCCGAGATCAAGATGGGCATCGACGAGCGCAAGGGCGCCAAGCAGACGACCGATGTCGCCCAGCTCAACGCCGAGGTGCTCGACGTGGCGGAAGAAGCCGGCCGCTACATCGTCAGCGTCCATTTCAACGGCCTGATCCGCGAGGAAGACGGCGCCGCCGCCCAGCCCTTCGCCGAGGTCTGGCACATGGCCAAGCCGCGCGACGGCAGCCGTGGCTGGGTACTGGCCGGCATTCAGCAGGTCCAGTAAGCCGTTCCGGCAACACCAACAAACCGGCACGCACCACGGCGCCTGCCGGTTTTTTTCTTTTTTACACGCCGGGTTGTGCAGCCCTGGCTGCACATCAAGGTTCAGCCAGCCGCCATTAACTGGAGCAACTGACCTCCAGGCCGCTCGCCCAATCCGGCGGCAAGGCTGCATAGTCCTCGAATTCAGGCTGTTCGGCGTAGGGTTGGCGCAGGCAGCTCAACAAACGCTGCACTTCGGAGAAATCACCGGCCCGCGCCTGGCGGATGGCCACTTCGGCCAGCCAGTTGCGCAGCACGTATTTGGGATTGGCAGCGAGCATGGCCGCCTGGCGCTCGGCATCAGCCCACGGCGTTTGCGCCAGACGGGCCCGCCAGCGCTGCAACCAGGCGTCGCAGGCGGCGCGATCGACGAACAGGTTGCGTAAGGGCGCATCGGTGCGCGCCGTATCGGCCGCCTCCACCGTCGCCGGCAAGCGGGAAAGGCGGCGGAAGAACAGCGTGAAATCGGGCCGGTGCTGCTGCAGGAAGGCGAAGGTTTCGCCGATGAAGGCCTCGTCGTCGGGCAGCCCTGCGCGCAGCCCCAGTTTGGCCCGCAGCAGGCGTTCGAAGGTGGTTTCGAACGCCTCGCCGTAGGTGTCGTCGACGGCCTGGCGGGCCGGCAGCGCGCCGCCAACCAGGCTGTGCAGGGCGTCGGCCAGGCAATACAGGTTCCATTGCGCGACATGCGGCTGGTTGCGGTAGGTGTAGCGGCCGCGATGATCGGAGTGGTTGCAGATATGGCCGGCGTCGAAGGCCTCCATGAAACCGAAGGGGCCGTAGTCCAGCGTCAGGCCGAGGATGGACATGTTGTCGGTATTCATCACGCCGTGCATGAAACCGACCGCCATCCAGTGCGCGATCAGCTCGCCGGTGCGGCGGGACACGTCGCGCAGCAGGGCGTCGTAGGGATTGGCGGCGGCCCGGCACTCGGGGCGGAAGGTGTCGATGACGTAATCGGCCAGCTGGTGCAGTTCATCGCCCCGGTCGCGCGAGGCCCAGTGTTCGAAGGAGCCGAAACGGACAAAGCCCGGGGCGACACGGGTGACCACGGCGGCGGTTTCGACTTCCTCGCGATAGACCGGCTGATCGGCGCCGATCACGCACAGGGCGCGCGTCGTCGGCACGCCGAGACCAGCCATCGCCTCGGAACAGAGGAATTCACGGATCGACGAACGCAAAACCGCCCGGCCATCGGCACCACGCGAATACGGCGTGCGCCCGGCGCCCTTGAGCTGGATTTCCCAGTGGCCCAGTTCGTTGCGCAGGCCGCCGAGCAGATGGGCCCGGCCATCGCCGAGTTGCCCGGCCCACACGCCAAACTGGTGGCCGGAATACACCGCCGCCAGCGGTGCGCTGCCCGGCAGCCGGCGATTGCCAGCGAAAATCTCGGCGAATTGCGGGCTGTTCAGGAATTCCGGCGGCAAGCCGAGCAGGTCGGCGACATCGCGACTGACTGCTACAAGCTGCGGATTGGGCAGGGGGAGCGGTTCGAGGCGGGTGTAGAAAGCAGCGGGCAGGGCGGCGAAACTGTTGTCGAAGGCGGGCAGTTCGAGCGGGGGGATTTCCGGGGCGTTCATGGGTCTGATTGTCGGCTTTGCATCAAGAGTTGGCGTTTCGACCAGGCGGGACGGAAAACGTGCCCCAAACCTGCGGAATCTTGATGCCTACATGCCACCGCAGCGAACCGCTGCCCTGGGCTAAACTTCCGCCATGCGCCGCTACCCGATTTCCTTCCTGCTCCTGACCGGCCTCGGCATCCTCTGCGCCATTCCCGGCGCGATCAGCCTGGCCGGCTTCGGCGCCAGCCTGCATCCAGTGCTCGACGACCCGATGGCCGGGATGGCCTTCATCGTTTCCGCTATCGCCCTGATCGGTTCCGGCGCCTTCCCGCTGGTCATCGCCAAGCTGAAAGAAAACGAGGGCGCCTGAGCGCCCCCATCAGGGTTGTCCTGGCGAGCCCGATCAGGCTTCGCGCATCAGCCGCCAGTACTGGAATTTCAGGGTAGCCGCAGCCGCCGCGACGATGGCGATGAAGGTGACGATGGAGCCGAGCGCCAGGGTCGAAAAGCCGGTGATGCCCTGGCCGACCGTGCAGCCCATGGCGACGACGCCGCCGAAGCCCATCAGCGCAGCACCGATCAGGTGGCTGGCGGTGTCCTCGACACTGGCGAAGCCCTCCCAGCGGAAACCCCTGGTCAGGATAGACCAGGCGAAGGAACCGGCAATGACGCCCAGCACGGTGGCGATGGCGAAGGTGACAGTGCGGCTGGTATCCGACCACAGCATCAGCAATTCCAGCGTGTAGGCCTGCGGGGCAACGAAGGTCAGCGACTCCATGCGCCCACTGTTGGTGGCGATGAAGGCCTCTTCCAGGGTTTCCGGATGCTCGGCGAGGTAGCCGACATGGCCGCTCACATACCAGGCAGCCACCACCATCAGGCCGGTACCAAGGCCGCCGAGCAGGTTGTCGAGGGTCCAGAAATCGCGTTTGAGCAGGCAGAAGGCGGTCAGGCCGCCGCCGATGCCGAGAACCGCCAGCCAGAAGGCCAGCTGCGGGTCCATGCCGGCTGCCGCCAGCAGGGCCGGGATATCCTGCCCGCCGGGGAAGGTGATGGCCGCTTTTTCCAGCACATTGACGCGGAAGACACCGAATACGCCGCGCATGGTCATGTAGGCGACCAGGCCCAGGGTGAGAAAGACCACCAGCGACTTGAGGTTGCCGCCGCCGATGCGGATCAGCGTCTTCGAGCCGCAGCCGGAGGCCAGCACCATGCCGATGCCGAAACAGGCACCACCCAGCAGGTAGGAAAGCAAGGTGAAAGTCGGCGTACGGTAGATGGATTTGCCGAGGTCGATCTGGCCAGTCGCATGCAGCGCACCAGCACCGAGGATGGCGACGCCGATGGCCAGCAACCACATGCGCATACGGCTCCAGTCGCCCATGTTGACGATGTCGGACACGGCGCCCATGGTGCAGAAATGGGTCTTCTGGCCGATGGCGCCGAAGACGAAGGCAGCCGCGAAGGCCAGCCAGAGAACGGTGGCGGATGAAACGACGTTTTCCATGCTCAAACTCGATAGACGGTGGGGTCGGCGACGCCTGCCGCGGCAAAGCCCTCGGCACGCAGTCGACACGAATCGCAAGCCCCGCAGGCCCGGCCCTGATCGTCGGCCTGGTAGCACGACACGGTCAGGCCGTAATCGACACCGAGCGCCGTACCGGTGCGAATGATGTCAGCCTTCGACAGGTCGATCAGCGGGGCGTGTATGGACAGCTTGTGCCCTTCGACTCCCGAACGGGTCGCCAGGTTCGCCATTTTTTCGAAAGCCGCGATGTAATCGGGGCGGCAATCGGGATAGCCGGAATAATCGACCGCATTGACCCCGACGAAGATGTCCATGCTGCCCAGCACCTCGGCCCAGGCCAGGGCCAGCGACAGCATGATGGTGTTGCGGGCCGGCACGTAGGTGACCGGAATGCCCGGCTGCACGCCCGCGGTCGGCACGGCGATCGAGGTATCGGTCAGCGCCGAACCGCCGAACTGGGCCAGCCCCAGGTTGAGGACGCGATGCTCCTTGGCGCCCAGCGCCTGGACCACGCGCTCGGCCGCCTTCAATTCGGCGTTGTGGCGCTGGCCGTAGTCGAAGGACAGGCAATAACAATCGAAACCCTGGCTGCGGGCGATGGCGAGGCAGGTGGCGGAATCGAGACCACCCGAAAGGAGTACGATGGCAGGCTTCATCATGGGGCGCGAATATACCCGAAAATGACTAAGGACCGCGACGGTATCTGCTTGTTCCTGCGCTACAATTTGCCGCTTTTCCCCAACTGCCGGAGATTCCGATGATGCCTCGCCTGACTGCCCTTGCCGCTGCCCTGCTGCTGGCCGGTTCCGTCCACGCTGCCGACAAGATCAAGGTTGGCCTCGTCTCCACCCTGTCCGGCCCGGGGGCCGGCCTCGGCGTCGATATCCGCGACGGCTTCCAGTTGGGCATCAAGCATCTCGGCGGCAAGCTGGGCAATCTGCCGGCTGAGGTATTGATTGCCGACGACCAGCAGAATCCGGACATCGCCAAGCAGGCAGCCGACAAGTTCCTGAAGAAGGACAAGGTCGATTTCATGACCGGCATCGTCTTCTCCAACATCATGCTCGCCGTCGGCCCGGCCGTCTTCCAGAACCAGACCTTCTACATCTCGGCCAACGCCGGCCCCTCGCAATACGCCGGCGAGCAGTGCAATCCCTTCTTCTTCAACGTCGCCTGGCAGAACGACAACCTGCA
>JAEUOE010000141.1 GCA_016790885.1 Dechloromonas sp.
GCTTCCTCACCAGCCACCACGTAATCGGTCTTTTTCGATACCGAGCCGGAGACCTTGCCGCCGGCCGCCTCGATCAGATCCTTCGCCTCGTCGCGCTTCAGGGTCGGCAAGGTGCCAGTCAGCACGAAGGTCTTGCCGGCCAACAAGGACACCGGCGCCCCCTCTGCCGGAATCGCCGGCAAGGCGGCGAGCAACTCGGCGCGGCGCATGGCCAGCGCCGCGAGCAAACCGCGATTGCCCACGCCCTTGAGCCAAGCGACCAAGGCATCGATCACATCGCCCGGAATGCCGGCACTCGACAAGGCAGCGGCGTTCAGCCCCTGAGCCGCCAGGGTCTCGCCGTCGACCACCGCCGCCAGCTGCCTGGCGCGCACCGGCGTCAGCCGTGGCACCCCAAGCACTGCATAAAGCTCCCGCCATTCCAGCTTCTCGGCCAGACTGGGATGCGGCGCATGCTCGTCGGCCGGTGCGACACCGATTTCCGGGCACAGCAGGTCGTCCACCGCCCGCACGTTGCGTTCTTCGGCAAAAAAATCGGCGATCGCAGCAGCCACCGTCGCGCCGATATCGGGCAGCACGGCCAGCAGTGGCGCCGGTGCGCGGCGCACGCGCTCGACGCTACCCAGCCAGTCGGCCAGGGTCTTGGCTGTCGATTCGCCGACATGGCGGATACCCAGCGCGAACAGCAGGCGAGCCAGCGGCGGCCGGCGGCTGGCGGCAATGCCTTCCAGCAGGTTCTCGGCCCAGCGCGTCGGCACCTGCCCGGCTTTGGCCGTTTCCGGCACCGTGCCGTCGCGCTCGTCGGCGCGCTGCTTCATTTCGAGCAGATCGTCGAGCCTCAGGCGATAGAGATCGGCGACGCCGTGCACGTAATCGAACTCGACCAGGCGCTCGACATAGCGCTCGCCCAGGCCTTCGATATCCATCATCCGCCGGCCGGCAAAATGCAGGATGGCCTGGATACGCTGGGCACGGCAGGAAAAACCGCCGGAACAGCGCGTCACCGCCTCGCCCGGCTCGCGCACGACGTGTGCGCCACACACCGGGCAGGCATCGGGCATGACGAAGGGCCGCGCGTCGACCGGGCGACGCTCGGCGACGACGCCGACCACTTGCGGGATGACATCGCCGGCACGGCGCACGATCACCGTGTCGCCGACGCACAGGCCGCCCTTGCGCTCGACCTCGTCGGCATTGTGCAGGGTGGCGTTGGTTACCGTGACACCACCGACAAAGACCGGCTGCAGCCGTGCCACCGGGGTCAGCGCACCGGTGCGGCCGACCTGGATGTCGATGGCCTCGACCACGGTCAGCGCTTCCTGCGGCGGATACTTATGGGCCACCGCCCAGCGCGGCTCGCGCGAACGGAAACCGAGGTGCTGCTGCAAGGCCAGGCTATTCACCTTGTACACCACGCCGTCGATGTCGAAAGGCAGGCTGTCGCGCAATTCAGCGATTTTTCGGTGATAGCCGACCAGTGCCTCACCACCGGCCAGCACGGCGCGGTGCTCGCACACTGGCAAACCGAAGGCAGCCAGTGCATCGAGCACGCCGGCATGAGTCGCTGGCGTGGCCCAACCATCGACGGCGCCCAGGCCGTAGGCGAAGAAACACAACGGGCGACTGGCGGCGATCGCCGGATCAAGCTGGCGGATACTGCCGGCCGCGGCATTGCGCGGGTTGACCAGGGTCTTTTCGCCGCGCGCCGCAGCCGCAGCGTTGTAGCGCTCGAGATCGTCGCGCCGCATGTACACCTCGCCGCGCACTTCCAGCACCGGCGGCGCTTCGCCCTTCAAACGCAGGGGAATCTGGCGCAGCGTACGCAGATTCTGCGTCACATCCTCGCCGGTCGCGCCATCGCCGCGCGTCGCGCCGCGCACCAGCACACCGTTTTCGTAGCGCAGGCTGATGGCCAGGCCGTCGAATTTCAATTCAGCAGCGTATTCGACCGGCGGCGCGCTATCGGGCAACTCCAGTTCGCGCCGGATGCGGGCATCGAAATTCAGCGCCCCCGAGGATTCGGTATCGGTCTCGGTCTGGATCGACAGCATCGGCACATCGTGGCGCACCGGCTCGAACTGGGCCAAAGGCCGCCCGCCGACCCGCAAAGTCGGCGTATCGCCGCTACGCAGTTCGGGATGATCACTTTCCAGAGCGACCAGTTCACGAAACAGCTTGTCATACTCGGCATCCGGAATGCTCGGCGCATCAAGGACGTAGTAAGCGTGATTGTGCCGTTCGATTTCGCCGCGCAGCCAGGCGGCACGCTCGGCGGCAAAGCCGGGAGCCGCCATCAGGAGAACAGGCGCAGGGCTTGCGGCGAACCGGCGGCGAGACCGAAGCTGGCCATCGTTGCCTGCGGCTTGCCGATGAATTCGCGGCGAATGTGGTCGAGCTGCGAATCGGACAAGGGCTGGCGGTTGTCATCGACCAGCGCGCCCTGCAGCGTATCGGCGAAACGCTTGGCCACTTCCGTCATCTGCATGAAGACGCGTTCCCCGTGGTCGACACGCGGCACATCGAGCAGGAAGGTCAGACCGTGTGTCGTCAGGTTGCGCAGGGCATCGGGCGAGAACGGTGTGCTCTCGAAATTCTGCAGGCTGAACTGGGCACGCCCGGCATCGTCGTAGCGGGTGAACAGGCCGTCGGCACCGAGCACCATGCCGGCCGCTTCAGACAGGGCGCGAATTTTGGTGCCCGGGAAGGCAGAACCCCGGCTGACCAGATTGAGGCCGATTTCCAGGTCGACGGCGGCACAGAAGCGGTCGATCTCGGCGGCCTGGTCGAGCACATTCGAAGGCGGCATGTCGGCCACCGCCATCAGTTCGTCTGCCAGCGCCTGCATGGCATTGGTGAAGATGACCAGATCGCCTTCCGAGACCGGCCCCAGGCGATTGACCAGTTGCAGCCCGACCCGCAGGCGGCGCAGTTCGAGTTCGGCATCCGGCGTCAGGCGCTGCCACTCGCGCTTCTTTTCGTTGAAGCCGATCCAGTGCACCGGCTTGTTCAGGCGATGCAGCGCCGAGCGCTGGGAATGAAGGATCTGGAAAGACGAAACCGGCTCGACCAGTTCCATGGTGACGACGAATTCGAGACGGGGATCGAGCAGGGCATCGGGGACGTTGCCGGCTTCCACCTCGACGCCATCGTCGGCTTCCGGCTGACTGACTGCCGGCTTCGCGACAACAGGCGGCACGCCAGGCGCCGGCTGGGCGATCACCGGCATCTCGGGCATCGGCGTGTCTTCAGGCGCCATCGCCATATCATCCACCACCTCGGTCGGTGTCGGATCGGTGAACACCGGCTCGACGCGCTCGACAAGCGGCTCACTCGCTTCGATGCGAATTTCAGGCTCGCTGCGCTCGACCTGTACCGCCGGCACCGCTTCTGGCTCGGTCTTCCCGCCTTTGGCGAGCAGGACATCCTCATGGTGCGGCTTCAGCACCGCCTCGGCCAACTTGCGCTGGCGCATTTCCTGCCACTTGTTGTAGCCGAACACGCCGAACACGGCCGCTACGCCAAGGCCAATCAATCCCATCTGCAATTCGGTCATCTCGATCTCTTCCCGGGAGCGCCTCAGGCAGCATCCCTCATCTTCAAGGCTTCTTCGATATCCACTTCCACCACGCGCGACACGCCGCTTTCCTGCATGGTGACGCCGACCAGCTGCTCGGCCATTTCCATCGCGATTTTATTATGGGAAATGAACAGGAATTGGGTTGCTCCTGACATTTTCTTGACCATGCCGCAGAAGCGCTCGGTATTGGTGTCGTCAAGCGGCGCATCGACCTCGTCAAGCAGGCAGAACGGCGCCGGGTTGAGCTGGAACATCGAGAAGACCAGCGCAATGGCGGTCAATGCCTTCTCGCCACCGGAAAGCAGGTGGATGGTCGAATTCTTCTTGCCCGGCGGCTGGGCGATGACCTGCACGCCGGCATCGAGGATTTCCTCGCCGGTCATCACCAGTTCGGCCCGGCCGCCGCCGAACAATTCCGGGAACAATTGGCCGAAATGGCCGTTCACCGTGTCGAAGGTGCTTTGCAGCAGATCGCGCGTTTCGCGGTCGATGCGGCGAATGGCGTTCTCCAGCGTTTCCATCGCCTCGGTGAGGTCGGCCGCCTGCATGTCGAGGTAGCCCTTGCGCTCGGTGGCTGTTTCCAGTTCCTGCAAGGCGGCCATGTTGACCGCCCCCAGCTCGGTGATGGCATTGTTCAGGCGGGTGATCTCGCCCTGTAGCGCCGGCGCCTTGGCAGTGCCGACCTCGCCCTGCAGCGCCGCTTCGTCAGCGCCAGCCTCGACCAGTTGCATGGCGAACTGCTCGGTGTTGAGCGCCGCCGCCTGCTCCTTCAGTTTCAGGTCGCCGATCCGGGTGCGCAGCGGCTCCAGGCCCTGCTCGATTTTCAGGCGCTGCTCTTCCAGCCCACGCAGCGCCTGGGTGGCGGCCTCCAGTGCGTCGCGTTTGTCGGTGAGCAGCTTCTCGGCCACCTGACGGGCTTCCAGTGCCGCCTGCAACTGGCCTTCCATGACATCGGGCGGTGCGGCCTCGACCTGCTCGGCGCACACCGCGCGATCCTTCTCGATCCGCGTCAGTTCGCGCTGCGCTGTGGCCTGCTGGGCAAAGACGTCCTGCAGCTTGCCATCGGCCTCGCGCAACGAGAACTGCGCCTCGCGCAAGGCGCGGTCGAGGTCGGCATTACGCTCGCGCTCGGCGCGCACGGCACGTTCGCATTCATCGAGCCGCGACTGGGCACCAGCGACCAGCACGCGAATGCGGCCCAAGCCATCACGGATTTCCTCGATGCGCTCGTCGGCGGCCATCTCGCGCTCACGTTCGCCCTCTTCTTCCTCGGCCAGTTCGGCCAACTGCTCGGCGACACGTTCCTTTTGCTCTTTGTAGCGCTCGATGGCCTGCGTCATTTTCAGCACGTCCATCTGCACGACATGTACGCGCTGCTGGCGGTCGGTGACGTACTGCCGAATCTCGCCCATTTCTTCCTGTTTGTCTTCGAGCTGTTCGGTGAGCAGGGCCAACTGCTCGCGGCAGCTCTCGGCTTGCTCCTCGGCCAAGGCAATGCCTTCGGCCAGTGCCTCGATCTCGCGCTGGCGTTCGAGCAGGCCGTGCTCGCCCTGACCGGGCGCAAAGAAAGTCACGCTGCTGCGGGTCAGCAGATCGCCGCCGCGCGTCACGATCTGTGCGCCGTCCGGCAGTTGACTGCGTTGCGCCAAAGCGTCGGCCAGCGAGTCGGCGCTCAGGATGCCGCCCAGCCACTCGGCCAGCACGGCGCGCACGGCTGCATCGTCACAGCGAATGCGGGCAGCCAGGCTCCCGGCCACGGCGCTACCGGCCGCGCCCTGGCCGGCCGAACCGTCCAGAACGATAGACAGGCGTGCATCGGGACGGTCGTGCAGCCACTC
>JAEUOE010000184.1 GCA_016790885.1 Dechloromonas sp.
TGGAGCGAACGGGCACTGTCCATCACCTGACCGTTAATCTGATGGGCTTTCACCAGACGATTGAAACTGAGCAGCCATTGCGTTCCGTTATAGGTTTGATTGATCCCCAGTTCCACGCCGGCAATCAGCGGAAGTCGCTTAGCCACCCACTTACCGAATACCTGATGGCCTGCCGCAATCTTCGAAATGTCCAGGGCCGTCTTCAATTCCGGTCGTTCGCTCTCGATGTATTGCTGAAGCAGAGGATCATCGAGAATATCCTTCAGATCCTCATTGGAGGCGTTGAGTTGCAGGAGCAGCGCTGAAGTGCCATGTTGGAGCAAGGTCTGCCAGTCATTGACGCTGGCCCCCACCCCGGCGAGCTTTCCGGCTGAAGCAATCTGTTGCAGGCGCTGGATCTTGCCTTCCAGTGCGAGGATATTGACGCCTTCCCCAGCCATTTTCGAGGCATTCTGCGTATAGATTCCCTGCAAGCGCTCGGCAGCCTTGCCGCGATGGGAAAGGTTTTCCAGCAGATTGCCGGTGAAATACTCGACGCCATCCTTGGCGGCATTGACCAGGGCGGTGCGGTTCATGGTTTGCCATTCATCCACCTGCGACTTGGCCAGCAGAATGCTCTTGTGGAATTTGTTGCGCTGCGTGGTGTACGAACTGAGCCGCTTCGTCAAACCAGCACAATCTGGCTGCTCGATGATCGGCTCTCCGACCGCCCGCCCCGGAGGCAGTTTGTTGCTGCGACTGGTTTCCTTTTTCAGGTTGTCGGCGACATAGGCCACCGCATTGCGCAAGTCAACGATTCTGGGATCCCCCTCGGGGTGAACCAGCAGGCGTAGATCCCCCTCCGGCAGCGTATCTCCAAAAAACGGGGTCGCTCCGGCAATGGCAACCTGGCCTGAATCCTCAGGTTTGGGCAAGCCACCCGGCGTATCGAACATGCGTTCCGCATTGGCAGCCTGCGTTTCCATCTCGCCATCGAGCGTCTTGAAATCGAGGTTGCCTTCGACTGTTCGCCCCTGGCTTCCGCCAGGCTGTTTGAATGAGCCAACCAGCGTTTCCCTGCCGGCGAGAAACTCCCGATCCTGGGACTGCCGCCATTGTTCAGCCTGGCGGGCGGCCTTGGCTGTCAATTGGTGCTGTTCGAGCAGGGTGTTGTACTGGCCTGCACTGTTGTTGCGTGGAACGGCCATCATCGATTCAAGCAGGCCGCCCAAAATACCGCCAACCATCGCCGCCTTCATGCTGGCCGCACTGGAAGACGACTTCGAATGGCTCTTGGCGCCCGCCGACCCGCAACTCAATTTTCCTGCGCTGCAAGAACACTTGTAACCCTGCATCGCCAGCGCCGTAACCGATCCACGGCAGTCCATGGCTGGCCCGGATGCTGCTGGGGCAGCTGCTACCCAGCCCGGCATGCTCAGCCAGGCAGCCAACGCGACAATACGAACAACGGCGAAACGCATGGCTATATGCGCGTAAAAATTATGGACAGGATTTCAGCGCTGCCCTGGCGTCGAATGTCGAGCTTCACAGGGCTGCCAAGGGGCCCGTGCAGGCGAAACATGGCCTCACCTGCCGAAAGGCCCTTGACCGGCACACCGTCGATCGAAAGGAATTCGTCCTCGTCACGCAAACCACCTGCATATGCCGGGCTTCCTTCTTTCACCCGGACCCCCATGCGTCCCTGCCAGCCAAACTGGATCGCTGACAAGCCACCATCCCACCACTGTGTCAGGCCGGTGATCTCGGTTGCCACACCGCCTTTGCCCAGCGGGCCAAACAGCACGACCTCAACCGGCTTGCGGCCGACATTGGCAACCCCGGCACAGGCATCATCTCCCAGCAGTGACATCTGGGTGCTTGCCTTGAAGGTGGACCGCTCGTGACGCAACAACATCTTGTTTTCGCGATCCTTGAGCTCGCCTTCCACATCGGCGGTATCCGGCGGCACCATGCACTTGTCGGCAGGAATCGGGCTGCGATGCCAAGTGCCGGCAAACCGGTTGCCGCGCAACACCAGCTGATATTCGGCCTGCGAGAAGATCGTAATCGGCACGCTGCCGACCAAGGAGTAGGTGGAAACAACCTCATCCTCGCGAACTGGTCGGGAGTTCGTCTTCAATGTCATCCGGTTGGCATCCAGCGTGAGCTGATAGAGCGCACCATCATGGCTTACCCAGGTTCCTGCGCGGCCTTTTTCGCGGGCAGCGAGTTCTTGCCTGAACTCCAGCTTGATGATTTCGTCGCGCACACGCTGCGCATCATCGGCACCGGGTGCGACAACCAGATACTGGCGGTAACTGGCAATTGCATCGGCGTATCGCCCCAGCAGCCCTTGTGCCTTTCCCAGGTTGAACCAGGCCATTGCGAGCCGTGGCGCAATTTCCGTAGCCCGCTGGAATTCATCCACCGCGATCATCAGATCGTCGCTTGACTTGGCTATCTCGACTGCGGCCATACCACGCAACAAATGCCGCCGTGCCTCCTCGGATACACCATCTGAACGTACCTGCGGGACCGTAGCCGAGGTTTGCGCCATTGCCGTGCCACCAATCAAGCCAATCCATAACGCGACTGCCACTCGTCTTATTGTTGTTGATGCAGTCAATTGCTTTCTCCCTTGCACTACCTTGATGTACGTAAAAACAATCTACGCCAGGTAAACGCCCGGATCAACCAAGCAACTGCATGCCGTATGGTGCAGGAATCGCGTATATCCCCCGTACCGGATCGGCAAGCTCTGAACTGGATATACGGCTCAGCGGGCGGTGCGGGTACTTTCGCTATAGTCTCTGACGTACTGCAGGCTGGTCTGTTCCAGCACCTGTGCGATGCGCTCGCTGCTGGTTGCGACATGCTGGGCCGCCTTGTCCTCGCGGCGATCGGCCTTGTTCAGGTCGCGGATGGCGCTCTCGAAGAAAATCCACTGATTCCTGGCCAGGCTGATGTTATCCCGGTTGCCGCTGCTGTTCTCCCGGGCGGTATCGAGGTCGAGCAGGCCGTTGGCGAATTCCTTGCGGGCTTGCTCGATGTCGGTCAGCACGCCCTGTGTCCGGTCGCCGGCATAGGCCTGCAGGTAAAGGCGGGCCAGGCGTTGCGACAGCATGTTGAGCCGTGACGACAAGTCGAGCAGGCGACCGACGGTGGTTTCACCCTCGCCCTCGATCAGCATGGCCAGCTTGCCGGTATGCACCATCAGTTCATCGGCCACCAGGTTCATGCGCTCACGGGTAGCCGTGTCCGGCGACTTCTTCAGCAGCCCGCGCATTTCCTGCCAAAGCGTCTCGCTGCGGGTGTAGGCGCGTTGCATGTTGGCCTTGCGGCCATAGCGCGACAGTCGGTTGAATTCGGCATCGACATCCGCCATCCCGCTATCGATCTGCTGCCGCGCCTGCCCGGCCTGCAAGCCCATGGCAGCCTGTAGATAGAGCTTGGCCAGACGCTGCGACTGCGTGCGCAGCCGGCCGGCACTGGCAATATCCTGCGCAATCTGCGCACCATCGGCCGCCTTGGCCGAGATGACGGAAGTCGGGGCCACGGCCTGTGCCGACGGCGCAGAAAGCAGCAACATCGGTAATGACAGCATGAACGGGGTAAAGCGGGAGAAGCCGGATGGGCGCATCGTCGAAGACTGTGATTGGTTTCGGGGGCGCGCATTGGACCATGCCCATATTTCAACGCCTTTACACGGTACGCACAGCGCCTATCATGGCTCCTCCCGACTCCCATCCCTTACCCCGCCATGAATTACGTCATCGGTCACATCACTGTCAAAGACCCGGCCAAATGGGCCGAATACCGCGCCCAGGTTCCCGCCACGCTCGCTCCCTGGCAGGCGGAACTGGTTTTTCGCGGCGAACGGCTGGCCGTTCTCGGCGGCACGCATGCCCATAGCGATACGGTCGTCATCCGCTTTCCCAACGCCGAAGCCGTCGATGGCTGGTTCAACTCTGCTGCCTACCAGGCACTCATTCCCCTGCGCCTCGCCGCGGCCGATGTCGACCTGATCAGCTACGCCGCAGGCTGAAGGTGACGCGCCACCTGCCGCTGGTGGCATGATGATGGCAAGCCAATACCGAGGACGCGACGGCATGTCTGAAATTTCCACCATCAGCCTGGCCCTGCAAGGCGGTGGCGCGCATGGCGCCTTCACCTGGGGCGTGCTCGACACCTTGCTGGAGCGCGGCAATTTCCACTTCGATGGCGTCAGCGGCACCAGTGCCGGGGCCATGAACGCCGTTTGCCTGGCCCACGGCCTGATGGAGGGTGGCGCGGATGGCGCCCGCCAGGCCCTTGAGCGTTTCTGGCTGGCGGTTGCCGATACCTCGCCCTTCCCGGCCAGCGGCGAATCGGGCGCCGAGGTGTCGGCGGCCCTGAAACTGATGCTGCGGTGGACCGACCACCTGACACCGGAGCAGCTCAACCCGCTCGACCTCAACCCGCTGCGCGACATCGTCGCCGAGCAGTTCGATTTCGCCCGCCTGCGCCGGGAAAGCACGGTCCGCCTGTTCATCGCGGCCACCCATGCCAACACCGGCCAGTTGCGCCTCTTCCGCAATGCGGAACTGAGTGCCGACGCCCTGCTCGCCTCGGCCTGCCTGCCGACCATCCACCGCACCGTCGTCATCGACGGCGAACCCTACTGGGATGGCGGCTACAGCGCCAACCCGGCCGTCTTTCCGCTGGCCTGGGAATGTTCGGCCGCCGACCTGCTGCTCATCCTGCTCACGCCGTTGCGCTTTGCCGAAACGCCCGCCAAGGCGCAGGAAATTCGCGACCGCCTGCGCGAACTGTCGTTCAACGCCACCTTCCTGCGCGAAATGCGCAGCTTCGCCCATCTCCGCGAACAAATATCGCCCAGCCGCCTGCCCGGCTGGCTGCTCGACCGCCTGCCGCAAGGAGGGCTGGAACGTCGCTTGACGGCACTGCGCTTTCACGCCGTCAGCGCCGACAATGTCCTCGGCCAACTACCGGCCGACAGCAAGCTGGCGGTCAATCGCCCCTTCTTCGAGCAACTGCGCGACGAAGGGCGTGCCCATGCCCGGCGCTGGCTGGAGCAGCATCGCTCCAGCGTCGGCCGGACATCCAGCCTCGACCTGGCGAACGTGTTTTATTGAGCGCAGCCCCCGGCGAGGCAGGTAAACTGCCGGCCATGAACCCTGCTTCGCCCCGCATCCTCAGCGTCATCCCGCCGATGACGCAACTCAACACTCCCTACCCGGCTACCGCCTACCTGACCGGTTTTCTGCGTTCACGCGGCTTCCACGCCGAACAGGTCGACCTGGCGCTGGCCCTCGTACTCGCCCTTCTGTCGCGCCAGGGCCTGCCCGACCTGAAGGCGGCGGCCGAATCCATGCCGCCCAAGCAGCGTTCGCGCAGCCTGAAAACCTTCCTCAACGAATTCGATCGCTACGTGGCCGCCATCGACCCGGCCATTGCCTTGCTCCAGGGGCGCGACGGCTCCATCGCCAACCGCATCTGCTCGCGCGCCTTCCTGCCCGAGGGGCCGCGCTTTTCGGCGCTCGACAACTATGCCGACGACGAGGGTGGCGATCCGCTGGCCTGGGCCTTCGGCGCCCTCGGCCTGCAGGACCGCGCCCGCCACCTGGCAACGCTTTTCCTCAACGACCTGGCCGATGTGCTGCGCGATGCGGTCGATAGCCGTTTCGAGTTTGTCCGCTATGGCGAATCGCTGGCCCAGAGCCAGGCCAGCTTCGACCTGCTGGCCACCGCGCTGGCTGCCCCGCCGACCCTGGTCGACCGCACGCTGGCACGCCTGGCCCGCGAGGCCATCGCCCGCCACCAGCCTGCGCTCGTGCTGATCTCGGTGCCCTTCCCCGGCTCGGTCTATGGCGCCTTTCGCATCGCCCAGACGATCAAGGCGAAACACCCGGAAATCGTCACCGTGCTCGGCGGCGGTTTCGTCAATACCGAACTGCGCGAGCTGGCCGAGCCGCGTGTTTTCGATTATTTCGACTACGTCACCCTCGACGACGGCGAGCGCCCGTTGCTCGCCCTGCTCGACAAGCACTTCGGCGCCCGGCCTGTGGCGCCCTCCAGACTGCCGCCCGTGGTCAATGCCGACGCCCCGGCCAGCACCTGCCGCCCGGCCGGTGACGATTCCGGGCTGGTCCGCACCTTCGCCCGGCTCGAAGGCACCGTGCGCTATTTCGACAGCGGCCTGCCCGACGTTCCCTTCGAGGAAGTCGGCACACCGACCTGGGACGGCCTGCCGCTCGACCGCTACCTGTCGCTGCTCGACATGCTCAATCCCATGCACCGGCTGTGGTCGGACGGCCACTGGAACAAGCTCACCGTCGCCCACGGCTGCTACTGGAAGAAATGCAGCTTCTGCGACATCAACCTCGACTACATCGGCCGCTACGACACCGCCAGCGCCAAGACGCTGGTGGACCGCATCGAACGCATCGTCGAAGAGACCGGCCACACCGGCTTCCACCTCGTCGACGAGGCTGCCCCGCCCAAGGCCCTGCGCGCGCTGGCCGAGGAGCTGCAGCGGCGCAACCTGGCCATTTCGTGGTGGGGCAACATCCGCTTTGAAAAATCCTTCACTCCGGAGCTTTGCCTGCAACTGGCCGACAGCGGCTGCATCGCCGTTTCCGGCGGCCTGGAAGTGGCCTCCGACCGCCTGCTGGCACTGATGAAAAAAGGCGTCTCGGTCGACCAGGTGGCCCGCGTCACGCGCGCCTTCACCGATGCCGGCGTCCTGGTGCATGCCTACCTGATGTACGGCTTCCCGAC
>JAEUOE010000246.1 GCA_016790885.1 Dechloromonas sp.
ATGGCCTCCATTTTCTGGGCCTGGACGAGGGCGGCCTGCATGCGCTTCTGTTCGGTGATGTCGTGCGAGAAGACGAAGAAGCCGAGGTTTTCGCCCTCCGCGCTGATTTCCGGAACCAGCGTGCTTTGCGCATGGACGGTCTGGCCCTGGCGCTGCATTTGGTATTCGTAGGTCACCTGCTGCCCGGACAGCGCCTTGCGCACCGAATCCTTGACCTGGGCATAGACCTCGGGGCCGATCACGTCGAGCACGTCGCGGTCGGTCACCGTGCCCTCCGGGTGGCCGTACCAGTCCGAGTAGCCCTTGTTGGCGTAGCGATAGACCTCGTCCTTGTCCACGTAGCCGATGAGGATGGGGATGGTGTCGTTGATCAGGCGCAGGCGGGCTTCGCTGCGGCCGAGGGCGGCGGCGATGCGCTCGTTTTCCTCGTTCGCCTTGCGCAGGTTGGCGAAGGCGTTTTCAAGCTGGGCGGTGCGCCGGCGCACACGCTCTTCGAGCTGGATGTTCTGGTGCTCGGTCAGGTGTTCGATGTAGCGCTGTTCGGTGACATCGCTGTACAGCGTGACGAAACCGCGATGCGCCAGCGGCTCGCCGCGCAGCAGCAGGACACGGCCGTTCGGACGCTGGCGTTCGGTGACATGCGGCGAGAAGTTGCGGGCGGCAGCCACGCGCTGGGCGATCTGCACTTCCCTGTCGCCGGGGCCGTATTCGCCGCGCTCGGCGTTGTAGCGGATGAAGCCTTCGAACGGAGCGCCGACATAGGCCAGCTGGTCGGGAAATTCGAGCAGCTGGAGG
This sequence comes from Dechloromonas sp., assembly GCA_016790885.1. GTDB lineage: Bacteria > Pseudomonadota > Gammaproteobacteria > Burkholderiales > Rhodocyclaceae > Azonexus. The sequence continues at coordinate 796 of JAEUOE010000246.1, forward strand.
AAGGTGCGGTTCCACGCCACCAGGCGTAAATCGCCATCGAACACGGTGATGCCCTGGTCGAGCAGATCCAGTCCGGCCTGCAACATTTCGTAGCGCGGGCTGGCTTCGGCGGGGGCGGTCTCGGGAGGCATCGGGCGATTCTAGTGCAGGCGCTGGCGTGGATTTCGGGGTGTAACGATTCGTTACATTCTGCCAATAGTTGCGCAAGAGTGTTTTGCGATTCTCCTGAAAAAAGCAAAGCACGGTTACGGGCACGCACCAAAAAAAGCCTGGATCGGCAATAACTTGCTCCAACGAGAACAGCAGACTCGGCAAGCAAACGTGAGGAGATTTACCGTGGTTAACCCGTACACCGTAGGGCTGGACCGGAATCCGGCCAACTATGTTCCGCTCTCGCCGCTGACCTTTATCGAGCGGTCAGCCTTCATCTATCCCAAGCGCATTTCCGTCATCCAGGGCGCCCGCCAGTACACCTGGAAGGAAAGCTACGACCGCACCCGCCAGCTCGCCTCGGCGCTCAAGGGGCGTGGCATCGGCAAGGGCGACACGGTCGCCGTGATGTTGCCGAACACCAATGCCATGTTCGAATGCCACTTCGGCGTGCCGATGATCGGCGCCGTGCTCAATACCCTGAACACCCGCCTCGACGCCGAAGCCATCGCCTTCATGCTGGCCCACGGCGAAGCCAAGGTGCTGATCACCGACCTGGAGTTCTCCAAGGTCGTCAAGGCCGCGCTCGAACTGCTCGACGGGCCGAAGCCGCTGGTCATCGACAGCCTCGACCCGGACTTCACCGAAGGCGAAAAGCTCGGTGAGAAGGACTACGAGGCCTTCCTCAACGAAGGTTCGCCGGACTTCGAATGGCAATTGCCGGCCGACGAGTGGGACGCCATTGCCCTGAACTACACCTCGGGAACCACCGGTAACCCGAAGGGCGTGGTTTACCACCACCGCGGCGCCTACCTGAACTCGGCGTCCAACATCATTTCCTGGGGCATGCCGCCGCACTCGGTCTATTTGTGGACCCTGCCGATGTTCCACTGCAACGGCTGGTGCTTCCCGTGGACGCTGGCCGCCAATGCCGGCACCAGCGTCTGCCTGCGCAAGGTCGATCCGGCGCTGATCTTCGGCCTGATCAAGGAGCACAAGGTCAGCCACATGTGCGGCGCGCCGATCGTGTACGGCATGATGATCAACGCCCCGGAAAGCCTGCGCGAAGGCATCGAGCATCAGGTCAACGGCCTGATCGCCGGTGCCGCGCCCCCGGCCGCCATCATCGAAGGCGCCCAGCGCATGGGCTTCAACATCACCCACGTGTACGGCCTGACCGAAACCTACGGCCCGGCCGCCGTCTGCGCCAAGCAGCCGGAGTGGGATCGCCTGCCCATCGACCTGCAGGCCGCCCGCAACGGCCGCCAGGGGGTGCGCTACCACATGCAGGAAGCGATCACCGTCCTCGACCCGGTGTCGATGGAGCCGGTGCCCTGGGATGGCGAGACGATGGGCGAGATCATGTTCCGCGGCAACCTGGTCATGAAGGGTTACCTGAAGAACGAGAAGGCGACCGAGGAGTCCTTCGCCGGCGGCTGGTTCCACACCGGCGACCTGGCGGTCGTGCATAGCGACGGCTACGTCAAGATCAAGGACCGTTCCAAGGACGTGATCATCTCCGGCGGCGAGAACATCTCGTCGCTGGAAGTCGAGGACGTGCTCTACCGCCATCCGGCCGTGATCGCCGCTGCCGTCGTCGCCAAGCCCGACGAGAAGTGGGGCGAGGTGCCGGCTGCCTTCATCGAACTGAAGGCCGATGCCCAGTGCACCGAGGCCGAGATCATCGAGCACTGCCGGGCCCACCTGGCCCGCTTCAAGGTGCCCAAGCAGGTCGTCTTCGGCGAACTGCCAAAGACCTCGACCGGCAAGATTCAGAAATACGTCCTCCGCCAGCACGCCAATTCGGCCCTGGCCATCGAGTAACGAGTTGCTGTGAGTCGCCGGCAGTCCGCTGCTGGCGACAATTAAATAAAGACTCACAACTAAAAGGAATCCCGCACATGAGTACCTATATCGCCCCGATCCGCGACATGCAGTTCGT
>JAEUOE010000266.1 GCA_016790885.1 Dechloromonas sp.
CGACCACGGCATCGAGCAGGCTCTGCACACCGAAGTTATTGACCGCCGAACCGAAGAAGACCGGCGTCTGCTTGCCCGACAGGTAGGCATCGGCATCGAAGGGATGCGAGGCGCCGCGCACCAGTTCGATGTCGGTGCGCAATTCGTCGGCCTGCGAGCCGATCAGCTCATCGAGGCGCGGGTTGTCGAGGCCCTTGATGATCTCGGCCGTGCCCTTCTCGGCCTGCGGGTCGAAGAAGGCGATGGTGTCGTCGTAGAGGTGATAGACGCCGCGGAAACGCTTGCCCATGCCGATCGGCCAGGTGATCGGCGCGCACTGCATGCCGAGCACCGACTCGATTTCGTCGAGCAGGTCGATCGGCTCCTTGCCTTCGCGGTCCAGCTTGTTGATAAAGGTCAGGATCGGCGTGTCGCGCATGCGGCAGACGTTGAGCAGCTTGATGGTCTGCGCTTCGACACCGTTTACCGAGTCGATGACCATGGTCGCCGAATCGACGGCGGTCAGCGTGCGGTAGGTGTCTTCCGAGAAGTCTTCGTGGCCCGGCGTATCGAGCAGGTTGATCATGCATTCGCGGTAGGGGAACTGCATGACCGACGAGGTCACCGAGATGCCGCGCTGCTTTTCCAGCTCCATCCAGTCCGAGGTCGCGTGGCGCGAGGCCTTGCGCGCCCGGACTTCGCCGGCGACCTGGATGGCGCCGCCGAACCACAGCAGTTTTTCGGTCAGCGTGGTTTTACCCGCGTCGGGGTGGGAGATGATCGCGAAAGTACGGCGGCGGGAGATTTCTTGGTCGAGAGCGGACACGGGAGCGGGGGCGAATGCGGAAAACCGCGCATTATACCCTCGCCGACGCAGCCCTCAGACCGGCAACGCGCTACGATAGAGCGCCCGGCTGGCATAGGCCAGCCATGGCAAGGTCAGCAGCAGCAAGGGCAGCATCAGGATGCTGGCGATCACGGTCACCGATAACAGTACGGCCCACACCATGGTCGTGAAAAAGTTGCCGAACACGATGCGGACGCTCTTCACCACGGCTTCGACCAGGCTGGCCCGCCGCTCGCACAACAGCGGCACGGCAAAGGCCGACACCGCGAAAAGCAGGAAGGCAACCACAGCCCCCGACACCGACGACCACAGCACGAAGCGGGCGACGCTGGCCGACGCCGGCAACAACTCGCCCAGCCAGACCGGCACGTCGCCGATCATGTAGGCATAGAGGATGGCCGCATCGGTAACGAAAATCATGAACAGCAGGCCGCAGACCAGGGCCAGCGCCCACAACGCCCGGCTGGCGCCGCCAAAACCGGCGGCGACAGCGGAGAAGCCGACCCGACCGCCCGTTTCACAAGCCCGGGCGATGCCGAAGTAGCCGGCCAGAATGACCGGCCCGACCAGCATGAAGGCACCGGCAGCGGCAATGACGAAGGGCGTCCAGCCACGGGCAAGCAGGCCGCCGATGATGGCGGCGCCGGCCAGCACGAAGATCGCGGTGTAGGCGATGCTGGTGCCGCGCGTCTCGTTGGCCACCCGCCATCCTTCGGCGAGGGCATCGAACAGGCTGTCAAGGGTGAGTGGCTGCTGCGTCATGGCATCTCCGGAAAATCGGCGGGTATGCGGGCGAGCCTAACCGAGCGCACCGCCAGCCACCCTAATGCAAATCAAACTTGCCGGCCGGCAAGGCCAATCACACGGCAACCAGGGTCTGCCGGCCATACCATTCGTCGCCGGCGGCGACCACCACCGGCTGCTCCGCCACCGCCTCGACGCACAGCATGTGCCGCCAGCCGTCGGCCGGCATGTCGGCCAGGGTGGCGCATTTGTCGACCCACGGGTTCCACACCACGACATCGGGAAAGCCCTGGCCCTGGATGGCCAGGCTCAGGTTGCCGGCCTGCAGCAGTTGCGGCCGCTTGACCCGGCGATAGACGCGATCCATCTCGCCCTCGACGGCAATGTGGGTGCCGGTATCGCGCACGACGACATTGCCCTTGGCCGCATCGCGGTAATCGTGGCCATACAGGCCTTCCAGCGTCACATCCTCGACCTGCACGACACGCAGGTAGCTGTGCAGGGCGCCGGTAAAGGCAAACGCGCTATCGCCGGTATTGGTCACGCTCAGTTCAAGATCGAGGCGATCCGCTTCGAGCATCACGGTCAGTTCGAGGCGGAAGGCGTGCGGCCACAGGGCGCGCGTGGTGGCGTCATCGGCCACTTCGAGGGTGAGCAGCGCGTAGTCGTCACCGCCACGCTGGGCGCTGACCTGCCAGGGCAAGGTGCGGACGAAGCCGTGCTTGGGCAGCTCGCCCAGGCCGGCAAATTGCGGCCAGCAGACGGGAATGCCGCCGCGGATGGCAACGCTGCCGTCAAAGACGGCCTTGTCGGACAGGAAAAGCCGCTCGCGGCCATCCGGGGTGACCCAGGAGAGCACCTGCGCTCCCAGTTTGCTGACCACGGCGCTGGCGCCGCGCGGGCCATTCAGGCGCAGGGCGGCGATACCGTGGAATTCGATTTCTTCAATGGAGGGTTTCATGGGCATTCGGGACGACATAAAGATGGGGGCGGATATACAGGATCTCGACCCGATGGCCGAGCAGGGTCACGCTGCCGAAACAACGGTTATTGCCCGTATCGCTGTACTCAAAGGCAAAAACGCGCTGCAGGCGGAGTACGCCATCGTCGTCGCGGACCAGCCTGAGGGAACGCCCGGCCACGGTTTCGTCGAGAAACTGCAAGCCCTCTTCAGCGCAGGCATTGCGTGCCGCCTGAATACCGATTTCGCGTGCCTTCATGCTATCCAGCCAGAACCAGACGGCTCCGATCAGCACGCAAAGAAGCATCAATTCATACCAATTCATCGCGTCAGTATACGAAAAGCGGAAATACTCCACGGAAAATAAATCGCTTTTCACTGATAATTCGCCCGTCAAAATATATCCACACACCATGGACTCCCCGCTGCAAATCTTTCGCGAGCTGCTTCCGTTTGGCCAGAACAGCGCCGAACAGAAAAGTGCGGCAGCAGTCCGTGGCCTGCTCGACACGGTGGCCGGCCTGTCGCCACAGGAGACGGTCGCCAAGCTGGCATCCAGCGTATTGCCCACGGTGGGCCAGCAACCCAACCTGCACATGCGTTTCAAGTTGCTGGAAGATATTCGCCACGAGTGCGAACAGGCGCTGCCGACGCTGGAGCAGGACATCAATCAGGCTGTCCTGCCCCTGCCCTTCGCGGTAACGACCGCCGCCCTGCATGCCGACAACCTGCTCAAGGGCCTGTCCATCGCCTATGCCGGCATTGCCCGCGGCATCAACAAGAGCCAGCTCGAAAGCGGCTTGAGCCATCTTTTCCATCGCAGCGTGCAGCGCGCCATGGCGATGATCGCCCGCCGCCAGTTGCTGGCCTACCGGGCTTACGCCGCCCCCTCGGCCACCTCCTGGCAATGCCTGCACGACCTTTTCCAGCTTGTCCGCGGCCCCCTGTCCACGCCCCTGAATGGCGAAACGGCGCCGATCGAGCACGAATATCTCGGCGCCCTGCTCTTCGCCTACCTGGAGCCGAGCAAGCTGCCGCGCTCCGAACTGGAAATCATCAACCTGTGCTCGCGCCAGCTGGCCGCCTATGCCGTCATCGGCGATGCGCTGGCCGACCCCGGCGCGGTCAAGCATCCCGACTCCTGCTTCCTGGTCCGCCCCGAAGAAGGCACGCCGGGCTACCCGCTGTCGCGCCTGCCGGCCAGCACCTCGACCTTCGGCGGCCTGCTCGTCGACTGCTCGCCGGTACTCGCCGCCCTCGACCGCAACATCACGCGCCGCCCGGGCAAGAACGTCGAGCCGGACCTCAACGCCGCGCCCGCCATCCTGCAATCGCTGCGCGTCGCCATCGGCGGCCGCAGTTCGCGACGCTTCAGCCGAACCCACTTCCGCCCGCGCGGCGACCTGGTCTCCGGCCTTGCCGCGGTGATCAGCTTCATCGACGGCAACGCCTTCTCGCGCCGCTCGGTGGATGCAGCCAGCCGCTACGACGGGCGCGATTTCACCTCCAGCGAATGGGCGCTGGTCGACGAAAGCCCGGACGGCTTCCGCCTGCGCTTCATCAAGGGCGAGAAGAAGACCCTCGGCGCCGGCGACATCGTCGCCCTGCAACCGCGCGAGTCGAGCAAGATCCACGTCTGCCTGGTACGCCGCATTTCATCTTCGCAGGCGCGCCTGGAAATCGGCCTGCAACTCCTGTCGCCGCAAATCAGCGTGGTCGATGTACTGGGCGCCGATGCCCAGGAGAGCCGGGCCATCTTCATGCACAGCCTGCCGGCCTATGGCAAGTTCGCGGGCCTGATCATCCCGCCCGGCGTTTATCGGGCCAACGAAAAAATCGTCGTCCGCCTGCCCGGTCGCTCGCTGCATCGCCTGCTCGGCACCTGCCTGGAAGCCAACGAGGGACTGGAATTCTTCAGTCTCGAGCAACTGCCCGACTAGCCGGTCGGCAGTGGCGGAGGCCATGCTCGTGGCCTGCCGCTTGCCTGCGCCAAGGACTACACTGCACAATCCGCGCCTTGCCCCGCCCCATGCCGTGGCAGGACATCACTCACCGAACCAGGCCCCGCCCCGATGCTCAGCTACCGCCACGCCTTCCACGCCGGCAACCACGCCGATGTGCTCAAACACCTGATCCTGACCCAGATCGCCGAATACATGGGCGAAAAGCCGGCCCCCTTCTGGATCATCGACACCCATGCCGGTGCCGGGCGTTACGCACTGGAATCGGCGCACGCCACCAAGCTCGGCGAGTACAAGGACGGCATCGGCCGCCTGTGGGATGCCAAGGGCCTGCCGCCGGCGGTTACCGACTATGTCGACCTGGTCCGCCAGTTGAACCCGGACGGCCCGCTCAAGCACTACCCCGGCTCACCCTGGCTGGCCCGCCAATTGTTGCGCGAGGGCGACCGGCTGCGGGTTTTCGAGATGCACAGCACCGACATCAGGCTGCTGCAGGAATGCTTCAAGGGCGCCGGCCGTGCCGTCACCGTCTCCGAGGGCGACGGCTTCGCCGGTCTGAAGGCCCTGCTACCGCCGCCGACCCGGCGCGCCCTGGTGCTGATCGACCCCTCCTACGAAACCAAGAGCGATTACACCAGCGTGATCAAGGGGTTGCAGGAAGCACTGCGGCGTTTTCCGACCGGCACCTACGCGCTGTGGTACCCGATGCTGGCCAAGCTCGAATCGCGCCAGTTGCCCGGCCGCCTGCGCGCGCTCGGCGCCAGCAACTGGCTGCACGCCACCCTGGAAGTGAAGGCGCCGGCCAGGGACGGTTTCGGCATGAACGGCAGCGGGATGTTCATCATCAACCCGCCATGGACGCTCGAGAAGAAACTGCACGAAACCCTGCCCCGCCTGACCGAACTGCTGGCCCAGGGCGAAGGCGCGAAATACACGCTGGAGAGCGAGTCGACCTGAAGCCGGCGGCCTTTTTCAGCTGAACTCGGTGTACTTGGCCCGCGAACCATAAGCCTTGGCGACCGGGTATTTGCTCTCGTTCTTGGCCAGCTTGGCCCAGGCGGCGGCCGGCAGGTCGAACCCGGCCTTGTCGGCAACGAGCAGCAGAAGCAGCAGGATGTCCGCACACTCGTCGCGCAGTTCCTCGGCCGCCCGGGGGTCGGCCGGCAAGGCGTCGATCTCGGCATCGGTCTTCCACTGCGTCAGTTCCAGCAACTCGGCCGCTTCCAGATTGAGCGACACGATCAGGTTGCGCAGGGAGTGAAACTGACGCCAGTCGCGTGCGTCGCGGAAGGCCTGCACGGCGGCGGTGAGGGCCGAAATATCGCTCATTTCCCGTTCCTTTCTTCGAAGCGGCGATGATGCCAGCCGCCGGCAATGCCGACAACGCCGCTAAAATCGGGCAACCCACAAACTGAAGCCAGCATGAAGCTCCCCTCCCTCAATGCGCAAATCCTCATTGGCTGCCTGATCGGCCTGGCCGGCGGCGGCTGGCTGTCGGCGCAGGGCTCGGCGCCGATCGTCGGCGAGGTTCTCTATGGCGCGAAGATGGCCGGCAACCTGTTCCTCGACCTGCTGCGCATGGTGCTGGTGCCGCTGGTCTTCGCCTCCATCGTCGTCGGGGTGGCCAACCTGCGGGCGCATCACCAGATGCACCGGGTATGGACGACGACCCTGGCCTTCTTCGTGCTGACCATGGGCATCGCCGTCATCATCGGCTTTGGCGCAGCGCACCTGTTCCGTCCTGGCGACGGCCTGCGCCTCGACATGTTTGCCGAGGCCACCCGCAACTTTCAGGCGCGGCAGATGCCGCTGGCCGACTACATCGCGCAGTTCATGCGCGGCCTGTTCCAGAACCCGTTCAAGGCGCTGGCCAATGGCGAGATTCTGGCCGTCGTGATGATCGCCCTCTTTCTCGGCATTGCGCTGGTCGTCGGCGGCGAACGCTACCGCAACATCCGCAACCTGATCGGCGAATTGCAGGAGCTGTGCCTGATGATCGTCGGCTGGATCATGCGCCTGGCGCCGCTCGGCCTCGCCGCCCTGCTGCTGCAACTGGTCGCCACGCAGAACAATGCCCTGCTCGGCAGCCTCGGCCACTTCATCGCCGTCGTCGTCGGCTCGACGCTGTTCCATGGCGCCATCGTGCTGCCGGCCATTCTCTGGCTGGTCACCGGGGTGTCGCCGTTGCGCTTCTTCAAGGGGGCGCGCGAGGCGCTGCTCACCGCCTTCGTGACCAGCTCCAGTGCGGCAACCCTGCCCATCACGCTGCGCTGCACCGAGCAGCACCTGCACGTCAAGAAGGATATTGCCAGCTTCGTCGTGCCGCTCGGCGCCACCATGAACATGGATGGCACGGCGCTCTACGAGGCTGCAGCCGCCCTCTTCGTCGCCCGCCTGGCCGGCATCGAACTCGATATCGCGCAGCAGGCGGTGATCTTCTTCGTCGCCATGCTCGGCGCCGTCGGCGCGCCCGGTATTCCCAGCGTCGGCATGCTGTCGATGGTGCTGGTGCTCGAATCGGTCGGCCTACCCACCGAAGCCATCGCCATCCTGCTGCCCATCGACCGCCTGCTCGATACCGTGCGCACGGCGGTCAATGTCGAAGGCGACATGGTCGGCAGCCTGGTCGTGCAGAAGCTGGCCGGCGACACGCCCAAAGGCTGACGCTCAGCGCTCCGGCACCTCGATACCCTTGCGCCGCAGCCACTGCTTGTC
>JAEUOE010000022.1 GCA_016790885.1 Dechloromonas sp.
CGCGTCAGCACCGGGACAAAATGCATCATGGCCGCGAAGATCAGCGGCACGATGCCGACGGCGAACGCCAGATGCGCCACCGCCAGCGGCGAACCCCAGCCCATGACTGCCAGCAGGGCGCTGGCGATGAGCGATAGAAGACTGAGGCTCGCGGTCGGTATCACTCAGGCAATGACTTTGAAGTCGATGACGATCGCACCCGGTTCGCGCTGCTGATATTCGATGCTCAGGTGCTGGCCATAACGCTGCTGCAATTGGGCAAGCAGCGGCAGGGGATCGTGATCATTGCAGAAACGCATGGTTTCGCCCGGCATCAGGGAGTCCAGGGCGCCGAAGATGGCAGCGTGACGGAAGCGCTTGGCAACGCCGCGGGCATCGAAAGGATAGAGTGCTTCGGCGGTCGGATGATCACAGGAATGAACGGGACGAATGGTTTGCATAGGAACTCCAGAAAAAAATCAGGTAACGGGAAGCCGCATTCTGCGACGTTGTTTTACGCGTTTCCTTGATACATCTCGGCAAGTCCCTATGAAAACGGGGGCCAAAGCCCCCGTCGAGAAAACCACGTCCGCCTTCGCCCTACTGCAGCTCTTCCAGACGAATGCGCTTGACCTTGCCCTTCTGGGCCGCCAGGCATTCGATCTTGGCGATTGCCGTATCGGCAGCGCTTTCCTGGCACACATGGGTCAGGATGATGATGTCTGTCTCGCCTTCGCCCTCTTCCGGCTCACGCTGCAGCATGGCATCGATGGAGATACCCTGATCGGCCAGGATGCGGGTGATGTCGGCCAGCACGCCCGGCTTGTCCTCGACGCGCAGACGCAGGTAGTAACCGGTTTCGATCTCGCTCATCGGCAGGATCGGCAGGCTGGACATGGCGTCCGGCTGGAAGGCCAGGTGCGGCACGCGATGGGCGGCATCGGCGGTGGCCAGGCGGGTGACATCGACCAGGTCGGCGATCACGGCGGAAGCAGTCGGCTCGGCGCCGGCACCCTTGCCGTAGTAGAGCGTGGTGCCGACGGCATCGCCCTTGACCATGACGGCGTTCATCGCACCTTCGACATTGGCCAGCAGGCGCTTGGCCGGGATCAGGGTCGGATGCACACGCAGCTCGATACCCTTTTCGCGACGCTTGGCGATACCCAGCAGCTTGATGCGATAGCCGAGCTGCTCGGCATACTTGATGTCGGACGCTTCCAGCTTGGTAATGCCCTCGACGTAGGCCTTGTCGAACTGGACAGGAATGCCATAGGCAATCGACGCGATCAGCGTCGCCTTGTGGGCAGCATCGACGCCTTCGATATCGAAGGTCGGATCGGCTTCGGCATAGCCCAGGCGCTGGGCTTCCTTCAGCACATCGTCGAAGGACAGGCCCTTGTCGCGCATCTCGGACAGGATGAAGTTGGTCGTGCCATTGATGATGCCGGCCGCCCATTCGATGCGGTTGGCAGTCAGGCCTTCGCGCAGCGCCTTGATGATGGGGATGCCACCGGCCACGGCCGCTTCGAAAGCGACCATGACGCCCTTCTGCTGGGCGGCGGTAAAGATTTCGGTGCCATGCACAGCGAGCAGCGCCTTGTTGGCGGTAACGACATGCTTGCCGTTGGCGATGGACTGCATGACCACTTCCTTGGCCACGCCGTAGCCGCCGATCAGCTCGACGATGATGTCGATTTCGGGGTCATTGACCAGCGAGAAGGCATCATCAGTGACGCGAGCAGCGCCACCAGTGATTTGCTTGGCCAGTTCCACATTCTTGTCGGCCACTGCCGTAATGCGAATCGGACGACCGGCGCGACGGGTGATTTCTTCCGCGTTGCGATTGAGAACGGTCCAGGTACCACCGCCGACGGTGCCGATGCCGATGAGGCCAACATTGATAGGTTTCATTTGAATAGGTAGTAGTGAGTTGTTGGTTGGTAAAAGTTGCCAGGTGCTGAGGACCGGCAACTAGTTCGTGCCGTGACGCTTGCGGTAGTTCTCCAGGAAGCGGGCAATGCGCGCGATGGCTTCCCGCAAATCGTCTTCATGCGGCAGGAAGACCAGACGGAAGTGGTCCGGATGCGGCCAGTTGAAGCCGGTGCCCTGAACGAGCAGCACCTTTTCTTCCTGCAGCAGCTCGGAAATGAATTGCTGGTCGTTCTTGATCGGGTAGATCTTCGGGTCCAGCCGCGGGAACATGTAGAGCGCCGCCTTGGGCTTGACGCAGCTGACGCCGGGGATCGCAGTGATCAGTTCATGCGCGATGTCACGCTGACGACGCAGGCGCCCGCCTTCCTTGATCAGGTCGTCAATGCTCTGGTAACCGCCGAGCGCGGTCTGAATGCCGTGCTGGCCCGGCGCATTGGCGCACAGACGCATCGAGGCCAGCATGTCGAGGCCCTCGATGTAATCCTTGGCATGGCGCTTGTCGCCGGAAACCACCATCCAGCCAGCACGATAGCCGCAGGAGCGATAGTTCTTCGACAGGCCGTTGAAGGTGATCATCAGCACATCTTCCGCCAGCGAGGCGATCGAGGTGTGCTTGACGCCCTCGTACAGCACCTTGTCGTACACCTCGTCGGCGTAGATCGTCAGGTGATGCTTGCGCGCGATGTCGATGATTTCGCACAGCAGGTCATCCGGATACAGCGCGCCGGTCGGATTGTTGGGGTTGATCAGCACGATCGCCTTGGTGTGGGCGTTGATCTTGCTGCGGATATCGTCGAGATCTGGCAACCAGCCCTTGCTCTCATCGCACAGGTAGTGCCTGGGCGTACCGCCGGACAGGCTGATCGCCGCCGTCCACAACGGGTAATCCGGTGCCGGAACCAGCACCTCGTCGCCCGCGTCGAGCAGCGCATTCATCGCCATCACGATCAGTTCGGACACCCCGTTGCCGACGTAGATGTCTTCCAGCGTCACACCCTTGATACCCTTTTGCTGGGTGTAATGCATGATCGCCTTGCGCGCCGCAAAGATGCCCTTCGAATCCGTGTAACCGGCTGCATTCGGCAGGTTGCGGATCATGTCCTGCTGGATTTCTTCGGGCGAATCGAAGCCGAATGCGGCGAGGTTGCCAATATTCAGCTTGATGATCTTGTG
>JAEUOE010000034.1 GCA_016790885.1 Dechloromonas sp.
CACAGAGTGGAGGGGTGTTTCCAGATGGGTGATATCACACAACAACCGGGGCGTTTGCGGCCCGCTCCGGAGAACTTCCTGTCGGAAGATCAGGTCAAGGCCGTTGGCGCCGGGCGCCGCGACTTCCTGCGCAAGAGCTTCCTGGCCGCCAGCGCCGCCATGGCGGCACCGTTGGCCGCCCGCGCCAGCGAAGGCGATCCGAACATTCTCAACCTGCCGGCCTGGAGCACGTCGCTGGGCCAGCCGGTGGCGACCAACCCGTACGGCATGCCGTCGAAATTCGAAAGCCAGCTGGTCCGCCGCGAATCGCCGGGCCTTGCTCGCGTCGGCGGCGCCTCGGTATCGTTTGCCCCGCTGCAAGGGCTGTTCGGCATCATCACGCCGTCCGGCCTGCACTTCGAGCGCCATCACCAGGGCTGGCAGGATGTCGACCCGACCCGCCACCGCCTGATGATCAACGGCTCGGACGACTCGCTGCTCAAGAAACCCAAGGTCTACACCATGGATGAGCTGATGCGCATGCCCTCGGTATCGCGCATCCACTTCATCGAATGCGGCGCCAACACCGGCCTCGAATGGGGCAACGTCGCCGTGCCGACCGTGCAATACACGCACGGCATGCTGTCCTGCTCGGAATTCACCGGCGTGCCGCTGAAGACTTTGCTCGAAGACTGCGGCGTCGATTACAAGAAGGCCCGTTACGTGCTGGCCGAAGGTGCCGACGGCTCCTCGATGACCCGCACCATCCCGATGGAAATGGTCGAATCCGGCGAAGTCTTCGTCGCATACGGTCAGAACGGCGAAATGCTGCGTCCGGAAAACGGCTACCCGCTGCGCCTGGTGGTCCCCGGCGTGCAGGGCGTGTCCTGGGTCAAGTGGCTGCGCCGCATCGAAGTCGGCGACCAGCCCTACGCCACCAAGGACGAGGCGGTGCACTACATCGACCTGCTGCCCAACGGCCTGCATCGCCAGTACAGCTCGATCCAGGAGTGCAAGTCCGTCATCACCACGCCGTCGGGCGGCCAGACCCTGGTCGAGAAGGGATTCTTCAACGTCTCCGGGCTGGCCTGGTCCGGCCGCGGCCGCATCAAGCAGGTGGATGTCTCCTTCGACGGGGGCATCAACTGGCAGACCGCCCGCCTCGAAGGGCCGATCCAGAACAAGGCGCTGACCCGCTTCAACATCAACTGGGTATGGGACGGTTCGCCGGCCATCCTGCAGTCGCGGGCCATCGACGAAACCGGCTACGTGCAGCCGACCTACGGCCAGCTGCGCAAGGTGCGCGGCACCAAGTCCATCTATCACAACAACGCCATCCAGTCCTGGAAAGTCGTCGAAAGCGGGGAGGTCACCAATGTCCAGGTTCTCTAAAACGATACTGGCGCTGAGCCTCGGTTTTGCCACCCTCGGCGCTTCGACCGCCGGCCTCGCCTTCGAAAACTTCAAGGGTGTCGGCCGCGCCGCCACGCCGGCCGAAGTGAAGGCCTGGGACATCGACGTCCGCCCCGACTTCAAGGGCCTGCCCAAGGGCAAGGGCAATGTCGAGCGTGGCAACGAGCTGTTCGAGGAAAAGTGTGCCTCCTGCCACGGCTCCTTCGGCGAGTCGAACGAGGTGTTCACGCCGCTCGCCGGCGGCACGACCAAGGACGACATCAAGACCGGCAACGTCAAGGGCCTGTCTTCCGGCGAACTGCCGCAGCGCACCACCTTCACCAAGGTGGCGACCATCTCCACGGTCTGGGACTACATCTACCGCGCCATGCCATGGACAGCGCCCAAGTCGCTGAAGCCGGACGAGGTTTACGCCATCCTGGCCTACCTGCTCAACCTGCAGGAGATCGTGCCGGCCGACTTCGAACTGTCCGACCGCAACATCGCCGACGTGCAGAAGCTGCTCCCCAACCGCAACGGCATGACCACCGACCACGGCCTGTGGCCCGGTGCCTCGGCCAAGAAGGGCGGCATCGGCAACGGCGGCATTCCCGACGTGAAGAACGTCGCCTGCATGAAGAACTGCAAGCCGGAAGTGCAGATCGGCTCCACCCTGCCTGACTATGCCCGCACCGCCCACGGCGAGCTGGCCGACCAGAACCGCAACTTCGGCGCCGTGCGCGGCACCCGCACGCTCGGCCCGGAAGCCGCCAAGAAGGCAGCCGATGCCGGCACGCTGGACCTGGCGACAAAGAGCGGCTGCATGGCCTGCCATGGCATGAAGAACAAGATCGTCGGCCCGGGCTACAACGAGATCGTCGCCCGCTACCAGGGCCAGACGGATGCCGAATCCCGCCTGGTCGCCAAGGTCAAGGCCGGCGGGCAGGGCGTCTGGGGTTCGGTGCCGATGCCGCCGAATGGCCATATCAAGGATGAAGACATCACCACGCTGGTCAAGTGGATCCTGAACGGTTCCAAGTAATACCCATTTCAACAGAGGAGAAGTCATGAACAATCAACGTCGCACCGTACTCAAATCCGGCTCCGGCGCTGCCCTGCTGGGCATGCTCGCTGCCGCCGGCATCATCACCCCGGGCATCGCGCTGGCCGACTGGAACAAGGCCGCCTTCGACGCCAAGAGCATGGCCGACACGCTCAAGGCCCTCGGCGCCGGCCAGCCGGCCGACAGCAAGGATGTTCAGGTCACCGGTCCGGATATCGCCGAAAACGGCGCCGTCGTGCCGGTCGGCGTGGCCTCCAGCCTGCCCAACGTGAGCATGGTTGCCATCCTGATCGAGAAGAACCCGAACGCCCTGGCCGCTTCCTTCGTCCTGCCGGAAGGCACCGAAGCCAACGTCCAGACCCGCGTCAAGATGGGCCAGACCTCGAACATCTACGCCCTGGTCAAGTCGGGCGACAAGTTCTTCATGGCGACCAAGGAAATCAAGGTCACCCTGGGCGGCTGCGGCGGCTAATCGAAACGAATTCAAGGAGATAGAAACATGGGCAATCCGATGAAAATCCGCGCCGCCAACAAGGACGGCGTGACTGAAGTGAAGGTGCTGGTCAGCCACGAAATGGAAACCGGCCAGCGCAAGGACTCCGCCGGCGCCATCGTGCCGGCCTGGTTCATTACCGAACTGGTCGCCAAGCATGGCGACAAGACCGTGCTGAACTGCGAGTTCGGCCCGTCCGTATCGAAGAACCCCTACCTCGCCTTCAAGTTCAAGGGCGGCGCCAAGGGTGAGAAGGTCATCGTCAGCTGGAAGGACAACAAGGGCGACAGCCGCACCGACGAAGCCGCCATCGGCTAAGTCGTTCCGTATCACGGCAGCGAGGCGGCACAGACCGCCGCTGCCGCTTATCACTTCCCCTGGAGGAGTACCCGTATGGTTCAACGCATGTTGAAAACCGTGGTCGGTGTCGCCCTGGCCTGTGCATTCGGTGGTTCAGCCATCGCGCAGGACAGCAAGGTCGCCGACGAACTGGCCAAGTACCGCGAGGCGCTGGCCGACGGCAACCCGGCCGATTTGCTCGAAGTGAAGGGCGAAAGCCTGTGGACCGAGAAGCGCGGCCCGAAGAACGCCTCGCTCGAACAGTGCGACATGGGCCTCGGCCCCGGCAAGCTGGAAGGCGCCTACGCCAGCCTGCCCAAGTATTTCAAGGACACCAACAAGGTGATGGACGTCGAGTCCCGCCTGGTGCATTGCATGATGACCCTGCAGGGTTTCACGAAGGAAGAGGCGACCAGGCAGTGGTTCTCCAGGCCGGGCAAGGAGTCCGACATCGAGGCGCTGGTCACCTTCATCGGCGCCAAGTCGAACGGCATGAAGATCAACGTGCCGGCGACTCACCCGGAAGAGGCCCGGATGGCCAAGATGGGCGAGTACATCTTCTACCGCCGCTCCGGCCCGCAGGATTTCTCCTGCTCGATCTGCCACGGCCAGGACGGCAAGCGCATCCGCCTGCAGGATCTCGGCAACCTGACCACCCAGGAAGGCGCCGGCACGGCCATGAAGACCTGGCCGTCCTACCGCGTCTCGCAAGGTGCGGTATGGACCATGCAGCGCCGCCTGATCGACTGCATGCGCCAGGCGCGCTGGCCCGAGCCGAACTACCTGGCCGATTCGATCATCGCGCTGGAAACCTATCTGCAAAAAACCGCGACCGGCACCGTGATGGAAACGCCGGGCATCAAGCGCTAACGGGGAGCCGACCATGAAACTGACATTTGCCCTTTTCGGCGCCCTCAGCCTCGCCCTGGCCGCTCCGGCCCTCGCCCAGAAGGCCGCCGAAGCACCAGGCGGCAAATATGCCAAGGAAGCCGAGCAGATGTTCCGCACCTCGTTCAAAGCCGAGAATCCGAAATACTGGATGAATCGCCTGGAGCAGGACGAAACGATGAAGACCTGCCAGCAATATCGCGACAACCCGCCGCGCAAGATCGGCGAGAAGCTGGAAAAGCTGAATGCCGCCACCCTCCGCTACCCGGTGGACGGCAAGCTGATCGGCGACTGGAAGGAAGGCGAGAAGCTCGCCGCGGTCGGCACCGGCGGCCACATCGGCTTCATCCAGCCCGACCCGCCGGGCCGCGTGCGCGGCGGCAACTGCTACGCCTGCCACGAGCTGGCCAAGAAGGAAGTCGCCTACGGCACCATCGGCCCCAGCCTGCATCATTTCGGCAAGGTCCGCGGTGCCGACGAAGACACGATCAAGTACGTCTACGAAAAGATCTACAACTCCAACGCCTTCTCGGCCTGCACCAACATGCCGCGCTTCGGCCTGCACAACTGGCTGACGCCGGAGCAGATCACCCACATCGTGGCCTTCCTGATCGATCCGGAATCGCCGGTCAACAAAGA
>JAEUOE010000040.1 GCA_016790885.1 Dechloromonas sp.
GCCTTGCAGATGCGATTGGCAAATGCCGTACAGATGGCAGAGGTCATGCCCGGTGCCAGAATGACCACCTTGCCTCCCGGCAGCTGGGTGATCACGTCTTCCGGTCGAATCTTGCGTGCGATCATGAACGAAAACTTCTGCACGGTCCGCGCCAGCAGGTCCCCGCCATAACGGGCAAGCAGGTCGTCGTAACCGTCGAGCCCAAAGGCCAGAATCCCGAGCCCCTTGCCACCCGCTCCATCGACCAGAAAATTGGCCAGGCACTCATCCAGTTTTTCCTGTTCGCCAACCGGATTCTCATTTCCCAGACTGTCATCGGCATCATCGCCAACAGGATTTTCCAAGCCCTGCACGCCACCCAAGCGCCCAAGAATGTCGCTCACCCCCACATCGGTTCGCGTACAGATATCCTCTTCCGGCACACAATCATTGGCATCGGCACGGGGCATGACAGGCTCAATGGCCACCTCCGCAGATTCGGCGTGCACCTCCTGGTTGCTGGAATGCAGAATGGAGAGGACGCTTGCCAGCGAGGCATTGCTGGAATCCTTGGAAACAAAATCCGTCACCCCGCGCTGGCGGGCAAGATGACGTTGGCTCTCGCCGAACGAACTGGAAACCACCAGAAAAAACGGCAGTGACTTGATGCGTGCCAACTTGCTTTCGCGGACCCGCTCCAGCAAGCCGAGGCCATCGAGTCGATTCAGATTGACGCCGGCAACAACACCAACGATCGCACTGTCGAGTACGAGGGTTTGCCAGGCCGACTCACCGCTCGCCTCTTCGCGAACATCGAAATGCTCTGCCAGTTGCTTGGCCAGGGATGCCCGCACCACCTTCGATGCATCGGCCACCAGCACCTTACGCTTCGTCACCATGTCTCTTCCAATTTCCTGGCCATTTCAAACGCTTGTCTGATTTCTGAATCAAATCGCGAGTGTAAGCGACACCCCGCCACATTCGTCAAGCATACGACGTGCAAATAGTCGCTAATTCAAAAGCATAAACCCGAAAATAGCTGATTTTAGCGGTATGGGGCATTTACCAGAAGGCACAAACCCGCCCTTGTGTGCGCAGTTCAGATTTCAGACAAAGTGTGCAATTTGCCACGCTCCCCCCTGCGCACTCTGCTGTATTCTGATGTCAGGAGGTTAAGACCATGACTACCAATGCAAGCGTCGTTCTCTTCAAGAACGCATTCATTGCGACCCTCAGCGACGGGCGTCGTATCGAAACGGCTGATCACGGTGAACTCGCCGCATCGCTGGCTCATGCCGGAGTTCATGCCTGTGACGTCACTTTTGAATGGAACGGAAGCGCCGGCCAGCGCATGATCACGGCTGGGCAACAAGTGGCGCTATGTGCCGAATTGCGGCGCCAGGAACGCCTTCAACCCAAGGGATTGGCGGCGGCTGCCTGATCATGGATAGTGGTGAGTGGAGGCTTATGCCCAACGAACCTCTGCAAGTGGCTTGATTTTCCATGTCGAGTCGGCGATAGTGCGGACTCGATTTATTTCTGCAAAACCCAATCCCAATGAACGCTTCCCGTAACCTCCGTGCCCTTGCTGCCCGCGCAGTATCGCCGGTAGTCGTACGTGTCGTAAGCGTAAGCGTCGTAGTCGTAACGCACGCGCCGTCGCGGACCAGGTAAGCAGAAACAGCAAGGAATTTACCACCCCCGCCGGCGCAAACCGGCGGGGGTTTTGTTTTGGAGCCCGCCGGTTGTGCCAATAACCCAAAGGAAATCTCCATGACAGAAACTCTCACTGGCGCCCAGATCACCGTGCGCCTGCTCGAACGCCAGGGTATCCGCACCCTGGCCGGCATCCCTGGCGGCGCCATCCTGCCGATCTACGACGCACTCGGGCAATCGTCCCTCATTCACCACGTACTGGCCCGCCACGAACAGGGTGCCGGCTTCATGGCCCAGGGCATGGCCCGTGTCAGCGGCCAGCCGGCGGTCTGTCTCGCCTCATCCGGGCCGGGCGCAACCAACCTGCTCACCGCCATTGCCGACGCCAAGCTCGATTCGATCCCCCTGGTCGCCATCACCGGCCAGGTGCCGAAGGCCATGATCGGTACCGACGCCTTTCAGGAAGTGGACACCTATGGCTTGTCGATCCCCATCACCAAACACAATTTTTTGGTCTCCTCGGCCGAGGAATTGCTGGAGGTAATTCCGCGCGCCTTTGCCATCGCTGCCTCCGGCCGACCGGGCCCGGTGCTGATCGACATCCCGAAGGACGTCCAGATGCAGGCCATCGAAATTACTCATTGGCCGGCCCCTGGCGAGCGCCAACCCGCACCGGCGGCAGATGCCTGGGCGCTGAGCGAGGCAAGCGGCATGATCAATGCAGCCAAGCGGCCGATTCTTTACCTTGGCGGCGGCGTCGTGCACGCCGGCGCGTCCGGGCTGGCCGTGAAACTGGCCGAGAAGGCCGGCCTGCCGACCGTAATGACCCTGATGGCGCTCGGCGCCATGCCCGTCGATCATCCGCTGTCACTCGGCATGCTTGGCATGCATGCGGCCCGCTACACCAACCTGGCGCTCGACGAATGCGACCTGCTGATCGCCGTTGGCGCCCGCTTCGATGACCGGGCGACGGGCAAGGTGGCGGCCTTCTGCCCGCAAGCCAGGATCATCCATATCGACATCGACCCAGCCGAACTGGACAAGATCAAGACGGCCCACATCGGCATCACCGCCGACGTACAGGAATCCCTGAACCGCCTGCTGCCTGCCGTCGCGACCAACGCGCGCAGCGATTGGCGGCAGCGTGTCGACAGCTTGAAGGCAGAACATCCCTTCCTCATGCCGGATGTCGACAAACCGTTATCGCACTTCGGGCTGATCCGCACCGTGGCCGCCTGCCTGGATGACGAAGCGGTCATCGCCACCGATGTCGGCCAGCACCAGATGTGGGTGGCGCAAGCCTACCCGCTGCGCCGCCCCCGCCAGTGGCTGACTTCGGGCGGCCTCGGCACGATGGGATTCGGCGTCCCAGCGGCCATTGGTGCCGCGCTGGCCGAGCCGCAACGAACCGTGGTCTGCTTTACCGGCGATGGTTCCATCCTGATGAACATCCAGGAACTGGTGACTGCCGCCGAAGAAAAGGTGAATCTGAAAATCGTGCTCATGGACAACGCCACCCTCGGCCTGGTGCACCAGCAGCAGACCCTGTTCTATGGCGAGCGACTGTTCGCCTCGCAATTCAAGGCCTCGCCGGACTTCATCAAGGTTGCCCAGGGCTTCGGCATTGCTGCCGTCGATCTCGATCACGCCACCAATCCGTGTGCCGCCCTGATCGAAGCGATCAGCCGCCCCGGCCCCTGCCTGATCCACGCCAGCATCGATGCCGAGCAGAAGGTTTATCCCATGGTGCCGCCGGGCGCCGCCAACCGCGACATGATTGGAGCCTGAACATGAATGCCACCAACCACCAGGAACACCAGACGCTATCCCGTGCCGTGCTGGAAATCGACGTCAATAACCACGCCGGCGTGATGTCGCACGTCGTCGGCCTCTTCTCCCGCCGCGCCTACAACGTCGACGGCATCCTCTGCCTGCCCCTGGGCGACAGCGGCCAAAGCCGCATCTGGCTCCTGGTCAACGAAGACCAGCGCCTGCCGCAGATGATCAAGCAGGTGGAAAAACTGGAAGACGTGACCGGCATACGCCGACATAACGCCGACCATGCCGTGTTTCAGAACCTGGAGAATTTTTTCCGGGTATAGAAAAACAATCAGGAAGCTGCCGGGCTCGCCCGGCACTTCCGCTTGTACTCGCGGATCAACTCCAGCTCGTCGTCGCTGATCGATTCGAAGCGCAGTCCAACCAGGTTGAGACTGCCGATCCGGCGAATTCGCATGACGCTGACAAAGGCTTCGATCGACCCACCAAGATCAGGGGAATCGATTCGACAAAGACCGACTTCGCCACTCGGCTTGGCCCCGAAAATGCGCTCCTCGATCAATACACCCACACCGGAAACAGAAATGTCAGCCGCGGGCAGGCGAAGCGTTTTTCCGCCCATGCTGAGTGATATTTCACCCTGCAGGCGTACTCGGGGAGATCTGCGACGTTCTTTCACGATAGCTATCCGGAGCGGCTTTACAGGCAGCCATTTTCACATGGGGAGCAGGCTTCGGTACAGATCGCCAGAGGAAAAACAAGGAGGCATTCAAGTCGCTCGCTGATTGACCTTAAATTGATATTAATCAAGAAACGCCATTCGGAAATCACTGAAAGTGACGCGACTTTTTGCTGACAGTGTTTCGTTGTCGATTCGCGACAAATTTCATATTTTCGGGCTTTCGACATCCAAACGGGATTGTTGGCAGACGCCTCAAAACCTCGGGCAAGGCCCCTGGGAACCAAGCATTCTGACCATCTGGAGAACCGCCATGCCGATCATTTGGGAAAGCAAACTGGACACGGGAATCGACGTCATCGACCACCAGCATCGGCGGATCGTCGATTACATCAACGACCTGGAAATCGCCAAGGCCATGGGCGACAAGAAGAAAGTCACCGATGTGATCGAACAACTGATCGACTACACACAGTCGCACTTCGGCTTCGAAGAGTCGATGATGGAAGAAGCCGGCTACAAGTTCCTGAAACCGCACAAGAAGGTGCATGAACTGTTCATCAAGCGGGTGACCGACTTCACCATGCGCGCCGCCAAGGGCGAGGATATCGCCGACGAACTGCACTCCATGCTGGCCAAATGGCTGATCAACCATATCGCCAGCGAGGACCGCGACTATTCGGACACCGTCAAATCCATGGTGGGGGCCGAAGCAGCGCATCACGAGGTTGCCACGCAAAGGAACGCAGCCCGTCCGGGTTTCATTTCCGGCCTGCTCGGCCGCTTCTTCCGCTAAATGCACGTCGGGGAAGGCGCGGCCGACCCTCGGTGTGCTTTCCCCTGCCGAGAGGCACATCAAATCTGGCATCGCCCGCCAAGGCTATACTTCGGCTCATCGCAACGACAAGCCGAATCATGACCCATAGCATCGCCTGGCAATCTGCCCATTCCTATTCCGACATCCGCTACGAAACCGCCGAGGGAATCGCCAAGATCACCATCAACCGGCCGGAGCGGCGCAATGCCTTTCGTCCGGAAACCGTCAAGCAACTGATCGACGCCTTCCACCGCGCCCACCACGATAATGCCATCGGCGCCATCATCCTGACCGGCGCCGGCAACGAGGCCTTCTGTTCGGGCGGCGACCAGAAGGTACGCGGCGAGGAAGGCTATATCGACGAAGGCGGTACGCCCCACCTCAACGTCCTCGACCTGCAGATGCAGATTCGCCGCCTGCCCAAGCCAGTGGTGGCGATGGTCGCCGGCTTCGCCATCGGCGGCGGCCATGTGCTGCACCTAGTCTGCGACCTTTCCATCGCTGCCGACAACGCCCGCTTCGGCCAGACCGGACCGCGCGTCGGCAGCTTCGACGCCGGCCTTGGGGCCGGGCTGATGGCGCGCACCATCGGCATGAAACGCGCCAAGGAAATCTGGCTGCTCTGCCGCCAGTACGATGCTGCCACGGCGCTCGACTGGGGCCTGGTCAACGCCGTTGTGCCGGTGGACAAACTGGAAGCGGAAACGGTGAACTGGTGCCGCGACATGCTCAAGCTGTCACCGATGGCCTTGCGCATGATCAAGGCTGGCTTCAACGCCGACACCGACGGCCTGGCCGGTATCCAGGAACTGGCCGGCAACGCTACCGGCCTGTTCTACATGAGCGAAGAAGGCCAGGAAGGCCGCAACGCCTGGCTGGAGCGTCGCCCGCCCGACTTTGGCAAGTACCGCAAACGGCCGTGACGGTCATTGCCGCCGACTGG
>JAEUOE010000088.1 GCA_016790885.1 Dechloromonas sp.
CCAAGCGGCGACCTGTTGCTGCTCGTCAAACCGCAGTTCGAAGTCGGCCCCGGCAACATCGGCCGCGGCGGCATCGTCCGTGACCCGGCGCTCTACCACGAGGTCGAGCACAAGCTGCGGGATTGCGCCAAAATGCTGGGCCTGACCATCCGCGCCTGGCTGGACAGCCCGATTACCGGCGGCGATGGCAACCGCGAATTCTTCATCTGGTTGAACAAATGAACACTGAAATCTCCATCGAGTTTTTCCCGCCACAAACACCGGAAGGCGTTGAAAAACTGCGTGCTGTCCGGGCCGAGCTGGCCAAGCTGCAGCCGGAATTCTTCTCGGTCACCTACGGCGCCGGCGGCTCGACGCGCGAGCGTACCTTCGCCGTGGTCAAGGAAATCGCCGCCGAAGGCTTCGACGCGGCACCGCACCTGTCGTGCATCGGCTCATCCCGCGAATCGATCCGTGAAATCCTCGCCGAATACAAGGCCGCCGGCATCAAGCGTACCGTCGCCCTGCGCGGCGACCTGC
Organism: Dechloromonas sp.; assembly: GCA_016790885.1. Classification (GTDB taxonomy): domain Bacteria; phylum Pseudomonadota; class Gammaproteobacteria; order Burkholderiales; family Rhodocyclaceae; genus Azonexus. Next base: position 520 of record JAEUOE010000088.1, read on the forward strand.
CCTCCGGCATGGCCGAGGCCGGCGAATTCCGCTACGCCAACGAACTGGTCGAGTTCATCCGCGCGGAAACCGGCGACTGGTTCAGCATCGAAGTCGCCGCCTACCCGGAATGGCATCCCCAGGCGCGCAGCCCGAAGGACGACCTCGAAGCCTTCGCCCGCAAGGTCAAGGCCGGCGCCAATTCGGCCATCACGCAATATTTCTACAACGCCGACGCCTACTTCCACTTCGTCGACGAATCCCGGGCGCTCGGCGTCGATGTGCCGATCATTCCCGGCATCATGCCCATCGCCGGCTTCACCAAGCTGGCCCGCTTCTCCGACGCCTGCGGCGCGGAACTGCCGCGCTGGATGCGCAAGAAATTCGAGAGCTTCGGAGACGACGCCGAGTCGATCCGCGCTTTCGGCCTCGACGTGGTGACCGAGCTGTGCGAGCGCCTGCTCAAGGGCGGCGCTCCCGGATTGCACTTTTATGCGATGAACCAGGCGGCGCTGACCACGGAAATCTGCCGCCGCCTGGGCTGATCGACAGCAAGCACCGGCATGGGGGAAGCTGCCCGTAGCAACAGGCAGCTTCCTTCCGCGCAGCCGCTCAGGCTGCCTGCGTCACCACCACATTCTGGGCCGGCATCGGCGCCGGGAAGCCCGCTTCGGCCAAGGCCTCGCGAATGACCCGATTGGTATCGAAATAGACCTGCCAGTAATGGTCGTTGTGGCAGTAGGGACGCACGGCCAGAACCGGGCCGACCAGCGTGAATTCAAGAATCTCGACATCCACCGCGGGCTCGGCGATCACATTGGGGATGGCGGCTATCTTCTCGCGCAGAAGCTGCATCGCCATCTGGTGGTCCGCCGCCCCGGCCAGCTGGCATTTCAGGTCAACCCGACGGAACGGGTTGTGCGTGAAATTCTGGATGTTGTCACCGAAGATCTTGTTGTTGCCGATCACCGTAGACACGTTGTCCGGCGTATTGATCGTCGTTGCGAACAGCCCTATTTCGGTCACCGTCCCGGTAATACCAGCCATGGTCACGAAATCGCCGACCTTGAACGGGCGCAAGACGATCAGGAAAGCCCCCGCCGCGAAGTTGGCGAGCAAGCCGGCCCAGGCTGCACCAATGGCGATCCCGGCGCCGGCGATCAGGGCGGCAAAGGTCGTGGTCTGGATGCCGAAATAGCCAAGAATGCCGATCACCAGCAGCACGTTCAGGGTCACCGTGACGATGGAGCCGACGTAGCGCAACACGGTCGGATCGACCTTCTGCTTCTCCAGCGCAGCGCGCACCATGCCGACTGCAACGCCGATCAGCCATCGTCCAACCACCCAGAAGGCAATGGCCGCCAGCATCTTGATGCCGACATCGGTCGCTGTCGTGACGATCAGATCCTGATAGCGGGAAATATCCTGTTCGGTCATGTCCATTCTCCTCACAAATCGAGACGCCCATACCAGATGGGTATGCAATGATTCTAGCCCCCTGGCGACCAGACGGAATAAGCGCTCACATATCTTCACCAAACTCCGTTTTTTCCGCTTCCGCGTTGACCCTGGCAACAGAGGTCTATATAATTCGCGCTCCTTTGAGCGGGTCGGTAGCTCAGTCGGTAGAGCAGCGGACTTTTAATCCGTTGGTCGCGAGTTCGAATCTCGCCCGACCCACCAATGCAAGGGATTCTGGGGCGTTAGCTCAGCTGGTAGAGCAGCGGACTCTTAATCCGTAGGTCCACAGTTCGAATCTGTGACGCCCCACCAGAATAAAAGCACTAGCCTCGGCTTCTGCCGGGGCTTTTTGCTTCAGTAGTACCGATTCGTTTCGACGAATCACCACCGGACGCGGGGTGGAGCAGTTGGCAGCTCGTCGGGCTCATAACCCGAAGGTCGCAGGTTCAAGTCCTGCCCCCGCAACCACAGCATTCCAGCAAAAAGGCCAGTCTCGCGACTGGCCTTTTTCGTTATTGCCGACAACCCGGCTTATTTGCGGCCGAACTTCTCCGCCAGCTGGCTGAGCTTTTCCTGACGACGCTGCTCGGCCTTGGCTTCCGCCTCGGCGGCCTTGCGTTGCTCGACCTGCTTCTTGAAGCGCTCTTTCAGTTGCTCGGCAGCGTGCTGACGGTTTTCGTCAGTCACTTCACCGGCCGGCGTGGCGTCCAGATTGAGGCGGACAGTCCCCTTTTCCATTTCCTTCAGGTAACGCGTCGACATGGTGTGGCTGCGCATGGCCAGACGCAGCGATTTCTTGCTGACCTCCGGCAGTTGGGCGAAAACCTGCTTGTCGATGCCGATGGCGAGCGGGCTGAAATTGCGGAAGACATCAAAGCGGGTTTGCAGATCCTTGAGCAGGGCACGCGGATCGACGGCTTTTTCGGTGGTGGTTTCTGTGGTCGTCATGATGAAACGGGTTCGGGTCGAGGCGCGAAGGTTAGCACGAAGGGGGCCCTTTCGGCCTCGAAATGGCGTTTACACGCCGTTTTTGCGGAACCAGGCGAGCATCCGCTTCCAGCCATCCTCGGCCTCTTCCTTGCGGTAGCTGGGGCGGTAATCAGCATGGAAGGCATGCGGCGCGTTGTCGTATAAGTGGATTTCGGATGCCTTGGCCGCTGCGCTGCCTTGCTGCAAGGCCTTCTCCATGGCCTCGACCGTCTCCAGCGGGATGCCGGTGTCGAGCCCGCCATACAGCCCGAGCACTGGCGCCTTGAGCTGGCCGACCAGATCGGTCGGATGGCGGGGCGTAAAGTCGTTGACCGGGCCAACCAGCCGGCCATACCAGGCGACGCCGGCCTTCACCCCCGGATTGTGGGTGCTGTACAACCAGGTGATGCGGCCGCCCCAGCAGAATCCGGTTACTGCCAGGCGGCCAGTATCGGCACCCTTGCTGGCAGCCCAGGCAACACAGGCATCGAGATCGCTCATCACCTGGGCATCGGGTGTCTTGTTGGTGATTTTTTCGAGGATTTCCGGAATGCTGGCAATCTGCCGTGGATCGCCCTGGCGGGCGAAGAGATCCGGCGCGATGGCGCAATAACCGAGCTTGGCCAGGCGGCGGCAGGTATCGCGGATGTATTCATGCGCGCCGAAGATTTCCGATACCACCAGCACCACCGGCGGCCGGGGCAGCCCGCCGGGCATGGCGCGATAGGCGACCATCTCGCCATCCTTGACCGGCACCTGGATTTCACCGGCAATCAGGCCGACCTCGTCGGTCTTGATGGCCGTTTGCGCCATGACCGGCTGGGTGGCGATGGCAAAGCCGGCGCCCAGGCTGGTGACCAGAAAGCTGCGCCGGTTGAAGGTTTGCGGCGGGACCAGGCTGTCGAACTCGGGTTCTGTTTTCATCTTTGTCTCCTCTGTGGGTTTCGGGTCTTACATCAGCACGATGTCGTACTGCTCGGGCGAATAGCTCGGCTCGGACTGCAGCGAGACGGACTTGCCGATGAAGTCGGAGAGCATGGCCAGCGCCTGCGACTCTTCATCGAGGAAGAGATCGACCACATCGGGGCCGGCCAGGATGCGATATTCGCGCGCATTGAACTGGCGCGCCTCGCGCAGCAGTTCGCGCAGGATTTCGTAGGCCACGGTGCGCGCCGTCTTGACCTCACCCCGCCCGCTGCAGGTCGGGCACGGCTGGCACAGCACATGGGCGAGCGATTCGCGGGTGCGCTTGCGGGTCATTTCGACCAGGCCGAGCGCCGTGAAGCCATTGACCGTCAGCCGGGTGTGGTCGCTGGCCAGCGCCTTGTTGAATTCGTCGAGCACGGCCTTTTTATGCTCCTCGTTCTCCATGTCGATGAAGTCGACAATGATGATGCCGCCGAGGTTCCGCAGCCGGAGCTGGCGGGCGATGGTGACCGCCGCTTCCAGGTTGGTCTTGAAAATGGTGTCGTCGAAATTGCGCACGCCGACGAAACCGCCGGTGTTCACATCGATGGTGGTCATCGCCTCGGTCTGGTCGATGATCAGGTAGCCGCCCGATTTCAGATCGACGCGGCGAGCCAGGGCCTTCTGGATTTCCTCCTCGACGCCATGCAGATCGAACAGCGGCCGCTGGCCGGTGTAGTGCTCAAGAAGCGGCTGCACGGCCGGGGTGTACTCCTCGGCAAAGATGGTCAGCTTCTGGAAGTTCTCCCGCGAGTCGATGAAGATGCGCGTCGTTTCCGGATTGACGAAGTCGCGCAGCACCCGCTGGGCCAGCGACAACTCCTGGTAGAGCAGGGTCGGCGGCGCGGAAACACGGGCCTTGTCGCGGATATCGGCCCAGGTTTTCTTGAGGTAGGCGATGTCGGTGGCGAACTCCGCCTCGCTGGCATTCTCGGCCATGGTGCGTACGATGAAGCCGCCCTTTTCGTCCTCCGGCATCAGTTTGGTCAGCTTTTCGCGGAGCGCCTCGCGCTCGGTTTCCGACTCGATGCGCTGCGAGATGCCGATGTGTTTTTCCTGCGGCAGGTAAACCAGCATGCGGCCGGCGATGGAAATCTGCGTCGATAGCCGCGCCCCCTTGGTGCCGATCGGGTCCTTGACCACCTGCACGACGATGCTTTGCCCCTCGGCCAGAATCTTCTCGATCGGCCGCTCGGTGGCTGTTTCCCGCGGTTGCCAGATATCGGCGACATGCAGGAAGGCGGTGCGCTCCAGGCCAATCTCGATAAAGGCCGACTGCATGCCGGGCAGGATGCGGCAGATGCGGCCCAGGTAGACGTTGCCGACCAGACCGCGGCTGGCCGTCCGCTCGATATGCAGTTCCTGCACGACCCCCTGTTGCATGACGGCAACGCGGGTTTCCTGCGGCGTGAAATTGATCAGGATTTCTTCGGTCATACACTCTACAATTCGCGGTTTTTCCTGGATTCTACTATGCGCAAGGCGCCCGAACTCCTCGCCCCGGCCGGCTCGCTCGACATGATGCGCACCGCCTTCGATTTCGGCGCCGATGCGATCTACGCCGGCCAGCCGCGCTACAGTCTGCGCGTGCGCAACAACGAGTTCGGCACCCTGGAAAAGCTCGGCGAAGGCATTGCCGAAGCCCATGCCCGCAGCAAGCAGTTCTTCGTCGTCAGCAACATCTTCCCGCACAACGCCAAGCTGACCACCTACCTCGAGGACATGGCGCCAGTCGTCGCACTGAAGCCGGATGCCCTGATCATGTCCGATCCCGGCCTGATCGACATGGTGCGCGAGACCTGGCCCGAGCAGGCCGTCCACCTCTCGGTGCAATCCAACACCGTCAACTGGGCCGCCGTTCGCTTCTGGAAAAAGCTGGGGCTCACCCGCATCATCCTGTCGCGCGAACTGTCGCTCGACGAGGTCGCCGAAATCCGCCAGCAGTGCCCGGATATCGAACTCGAAGTCTTCGTCCATGGCGCGCTGTGCATTGCCTATTCCGGCCGCTGCCTGCTCTCCGGTTATTTCAACCATCGCGACCCGAACCAGGGCACCTGTACCAACTCCTGCCGCTGGGACTACAAGGTGCACACCCCGGCCGGCCAGCCGGTGCAGTTCATGGACCGCGATGCGGAAATCCTGCTCGAGGAAAAGGAGCGCCCCGGCGAGTTGATGCCGATCGAGGAAGACGAGCACGGCACCTACATTATGAATTCCAAGGATCTGCGGGCTATCGAACACGTGCATCGACTGACCGAGATGGGTATCGATTCGCTGAAGATCGAAGGCCGCACCAAGAGCCCCTACTACGTCGCCCGCACCTGCCAGGCCTACCGCCAGGCCATCGACGACGCCGTCGCCGGCCGCCCCTTCGATGCCCGCCTGCTCGGCGAACTGGAGAACCTGGCCAATCGCGGTTACACCGACGGTTTCTACCAGCGCCACCACGACGCCGATTACCAGAACTACCTGCGCGGCCACTCCGAATCGGACAAGAGCCAGTATGTCGGCGATGCCGTCGCCTTCGACGCCACCCGCGGGCTGATGGAAATCGCCGTCAAGAACCGCTTCGCCCTGGGCGATACCGTGGAATGCCTGCATCCGGCCGGCAACCACGTGCAGCGCATCGGCCGCATGGAGAATGCCGCCGGCGAAGCGGTCACCATCGCCCCCGGCAGCGGCCATCGTGTCTGGATTGATTTACCGGCCTTGTACACCAAATCCTTCGTCGCGCGTTTCTTCTAGGACGAGATAGCCAGAAACCGTCCCCCGCCTGGGTGCCCTGCACCCAGGCAAGCAACCGCCCCTATGCGCAACAATTCGAATCGTATGCCGCTGATCGACGCCCTCAAGGCGATCGCGGCACTGCTGGTGCTGACCCACCATTTTTCATCCTACGGCCCCTTGGCCGAATCGGCACGCCAACATTTCCCCGTCGTCTTCGACTGGCTGTTCGCCTACGGGCGCATGGCAGTCCAGGTGTTCCTGGTGATCGCCGGTTTCCTGGCTGCGCGCGGACTGTCGGCGCAAGGCCAGGCCCTGTCGACATCCCCCCTGCCCCTGATCTGGAAGCGCTACCTGCGCCTGGTCGTGCCTTACCTCGCCGCCATCGGCCTGGCCATCATTGCCGCCGCCATCGCCGACCGCTGGCTGGACGACGAGGCCATTCCCGCCCGCGCCAGCTTCATGCAATGGCTGGCCCACGCCACCCTGCTGCACGGCCTGCTGGGCGTGAACGCCCTGTCGGCCGGCGTCTGGTACATCGCCATCGATTTCCAGCTGTTTGCGCTGATGGCCATCCTGCTCTGGGCCGGCCGGCGGCGCCTCGTTGCGCCGGCGCTGGTGCTCGCCGTCGCCAC
>JAEUOE010000099.1 GCA_016790885.1 Dechloromonas sp.
TTTCATGGCCGCACGCTGGCTACCATGTCGGCATCCGGCAAGGCCGGTTGGGATACGATCTTCGCGCCGCAGGTTAGCGGCTTTCCGAAGGCGGTCTATAACGATATCGCTTCGGTCGAAGCCTTGATCGGCCCGCAGACCGTTGCGGTGATGCTCGAACCGGTGCAGGGCGAGGGCGGGGTGATCCCGGCCGATATCGACTTCCTGAAGGCGCTGCGCGCACTGACCGAAGCGCGCGGCATCCTGCTCATCGTCGACGAGGTGCAGACCGGCGTCGGCCGCACCGGCAAACTGTTCGCCCATGAACACGCCGCGATCGAGCCGGACATCATGACCCTCGGCAAGGGTATCGGCGGCGGCGTGCCGCTGGCCGCGCTGCTCGCCCGCGAGGCGATCTGCTGCTTCGTGCCGGGCGACCAGGGTGGCACCTACAACGGTAACCCGCTGATGACGGCGGTCGGCGTCGCGGTCATGCAGCGCATGCTGGCGCCGGGCTTCCTGGCGGAGGTGACGGCCAAGGGGCAAATCCTCAGCCAGCGCCTGCTTGAACTGTCAGCCAGACACGGCTTGGCCGGCGAGCGGGGCTCCGGCCTGTTGCGGGCGTTGATACTCGACGACGAACGCGGCCCGGAGATCGTTCAGAAAGCCTTGGCGCTGACGCCGTGCGGCCTGCTGCTCAATTCGCCGCGTCCCAACCTGCTGCGTTTCATGCCGGCGCTGAATGTCAGCGTGGCGGAAGTCGACCAGATGATCGGCCTGCTCGACGGCCTGCTCGCCAAATAGGCACGCTGGCCGGTGAAGAACCGGCCGCACGCCAGCCTTAGCGGATGAAGCGCTTCAGCACGTCGCGGAAGAGCGGCGTGTTGGCCTTCTCCAGCCACTCGAAGGCGACCATCTCGCGGCTGACGATCTCGGCCCCGTTCTGCTGCATGCGCTGCAGGGCCAGTTCCTTGTCGCGCGGCCGGCGCGAACCCACCGCCTCATCGACGACAAAAACCTGACGCCCGGCGGCCAGCAGGTCGAGCACCGTCTGCTGCACGCAGACATGGGCCTCGGTGCCGGTGACGATCCATTGCCTGCGCTCGGCGTCGGGCGCCCTGAGCAGGGTTCCTTCGCTGACCGCCGAGAAATGCTCTTTCTCGACAATGGCTTCCGGCCGGAACTTGTCGCGCAGCCGGGCATCGGTAACGCCGATCCGCTGCGGGCAATGCTCGGTGGCGAGTACCGGAATGCCGATTGTCTGGGCGACATCGATCAGCCAGCCGGTATGGCCGAGCACGGCTTCGCCGCCGTCGATGGCGGGGAGCAGGGCGCTCTGGATGTCGACGACGAGGAGCAGTGAGCTGGATGGATCGATGCGCATGGCGGGCTTTCCTGAAGGGAGCTTCATTATCCTTAAAACGCGGTACGAAAGGATTCGAGCAAAAAAACGAGGCGGTTGCCCGCCTCAAAGATTTCCTCCACGAGGGAAGCGTGGTGGTCAAACTACGGTGCTGCCATCCGCTCCAACCAGGGTGACGGGGATGCTGCCCTGTCGATTGAGCAGCTTCCGGCCGAGGCCGGTCGGGAAGAGGCCGAGGCAGTGCGTGGCCGGCACGACGATGGCGGTGCACTGGAGCTCTTCGGCCAGGTCGATGATGCCGCCGACCGGGTCGGCCTCGCGGAAAAAGCGGCGGCATGGAAGCCCGGCCTGGTGCAGTGTTTCGGCTGCCTCTTCCAGGAATATGGCGGCGCGCTCCTGAAAATGCTGGCGCACCTCGTCTTCGCTGTAGAAGCGTAGAACCTCCCAGTTGCGAACCGGTTCAGCCACGTAGAGCAGGCAGACGTCCACCGGCTGGCCCGCCGCGGCGAGCTGCACGGCATGGCGCAAGCCCCAGCGGGACTCCGCGCTGGCGTCGATGGGGATGAGCAAGCGCTGCAAGTCGTTGCCGGGTGCGGCGGGGTGCAGGTATTTCATGTCGGCAAGATTCCCCATGTCACTTCCTTTCCTTGGGCGGGGCGCCTTTTTCGCCTTGCATCGCACGGGCTTCGCGGTCCAGTGCCCGGCGTATCCGGCGCAGGAAAAACGGTCCGGCCAGCAACAGCAGCCAGGGCACGGACATCAACAGTTGGGAGACAAAGATGAGTGCGGCTGACGTGCTGGCATCGGTCGCCGGGCGCAACAGCCAGGTGGTCAGTACCAGTGCGGCGATGAGGCCGATGCGCTCGAAACGATCGAAGTCGGTGGCCTGTGCCCGTGCCATCAGTACCGGCCATTCCCGCACCGGCCACTCGCGCAGGCGCGGAAAAAGCCAGGCGAGCAGCCATTGCAGGTAAGCGGAGCGCAGGATCAGGCCTGGTTTGACCATCACAGGGCGAGGAACGCGAAGATGGCGACAAAGGTGGGCGGCAGGGCGGCGAGCAGCAGGCCGAGCGGGCTGACCGACTCATCGTCGAAGCTCGATTTCAGGATGGCCACGCCAGCCGGGTTGGGCGCATTGGCGATGATGGTCAGGCCACCCCCGGTGACGGCGCCGGCGACGATGGAGTACTTGAATTCGGCCGATACCCCATCGACCAGCGATGCCAGGTAAGTCAGCGCGGCGTTGTCGGTAATGGCGGTCAGCGCGGTGGCCAGGAAATAGAGCACGGTGGGCTCGACGCCGGTCAGCGCGCTTTGCAGCCACCACCGTTGCAAGCCGCCGAGCACCACCAGGCCGGCGAGGAAGAAGGCGACCAGCAGGCCTTCACGCAGGATCAGGCGGTCCTGGTGCTTCTTGTAGGCCTCGGTGTAACCCAGGAAGAACAGGAAGAGGCCCATGAAGACCACCGGATGGTGGGCGAACAGCACCACGCCGACGAGGAAGACCAGGTGGATGCCGGCCACGGTGCGCGGCATGCGGGCCTGGTCGCCGGCGCCGTCGGCCTTGCCCTTGGCCGCCAGTTCGCTGCGGAAGAACCAGGTCAGCACGGCCGCGTTGGTGAAGACGGCGAAGGCCGCCTTCCAGCCGAAGTGGGAGAGCATGTACAGGCTGTCCCACTGCCACTTGGTAGCCACCATGAGGACCGGCGGTGCGGCAAAGTTGGTCAGCGTGCCACCGATGGAAATGTTCACGAACAGCAGGCCGATAGTCGCGTATTTCAGGCGGTTCGAAATCTGTTGCCGGAAAAAGCTGTCGCGCAGCATCAAGGCGGCCAGCGTCATGGCGGCCGGTTCGGTGATGAAGGAGCCGAGCAGCGGCACGAAGGCGAGGCAGAGGAAATATACCGCCACCGCACGCTGGACCGGAATCATCGCGGCAATCAGGCGGACGGTGGCCATCACCGTATGCAGGATCGGGCGGCTGGCGGCAATCACCATGATCACGAAAACGAACATCGGTTCGGTGAAGTTGCGCGCCTCAAGGTATTCGACCGCCGCATCCTTGCCGGAAAGCCAGAACAGGGTGGCAATCAGCACGAAGGCCCAGAAACCGAAGACCACCTCGACCTCGGCCAGCAAATGCCACAACCCGGCATGGCGCGGCTGGACATGGGCCAGGTGGGCGAAGAACTTGGTCGAGAAGGTGTGCAGGACGGCGATGCCAAAGATGACGGCAGCGACGATTTCCGGGGTTGAAGCAGCAGGGAAGGACATGGTCGTTGGCAAGGCGGAAGATACGAACCATTATGTCCAAGCCACCGTTGCCCGATAATTCGGGAGGCGCGTACGGGTTTCCCGTACGAAATAACCGTATTACCTTATTGCGTGCCTTCGGCTAGTGTCCTGATCCTGGCGCTGCGACACCATGCTGCATGGCCCGCCATCCCCTGTCAGGCACTTCGGAAATCTCGACTCGACTTGAATACCCTGCTCCTGAACATCGGCTTCATCGTCCTCTACGTCGCCCTCGATGTGGCCAGCTTCATTCACCCCCTGCACGGGCTCAACATCACGCCCTGGAACCCGGCGCCGGCGCTGGGCCTGGTCTTCATGCTGCGCCGGGGTTCGGTCAGCTGGTTGCCCCTGCTTGGCACTGTCCTGCTTAGCGAATGGCTGGTGCGCGGCATTCCGCAATCGTGGTGGTCCAGCCTGCTCTCTGCCAGCATCCTGGCGGGCGGCTACATTGCCCTCGCCGCCTTCCTGCAGCGCCGCCTGCTGCCCGGCAACCTGCTCGACGACCGGGCATCGCTGCTGGCGTGGATTCTTCCCGTCACCATCGGCACCTTCCTGGTCAGCACCGTTTACCTGAGCAGCCTGCGCCTGCTCGGTCTGCTGCCGGCCGACGGCTGGCAGGCCGGGATACTCCAGTTCTGGGTCGGCGACAGCGTCGGCATTGCCGTCGCCATGCCGCTCTTCTGGTGGCTGAGCAGCGAGCGCGGGCGGCTGCTTCTCAAGGCAGCGGCGCTGTGCCGGGAAGCCGCCGCCTATGTCACCCTCAGCCTGCTCGCCACCTGGGTTGCCTTCGATCTGGGCGGCGACAGCGGCTTCAAGTTCTTCTATCTGCTCTTCCTGCCCATCATCTGGGCATCGGCCCGGCAAGGCATGGCCGGCGCCATCATCTCGGCCTCGCTGCTCCAGGTCGAGGTCATCGTCGCCGTCCAGGTGCTGCGCTACAGCGCGGTGACCGTGGCCGAACTGCAGATGCTGTCGCTGGCGATGGCCTTGATCGGCTTCTTCATCGGCAGCGTGGTGGACGAGTTGCGGCGGGCCAGTGACGAACTGAAGCAGACCCTGCGCCTGGCGGCGGCCGGGGAAATGGCCGGGGCGCTGGCGCACGAACTCAATCAGCCGCTCACCGCACTGGCCGCCTACGGCTCGGCCTGCGAAATGCTGCTCGAACGCGGCGAGCAGGGCGATCGGCTCAATGCCGCCATTCGCGGCATGCTGGTCGAGTCGGCGCGGACCGGCGAGGTGGTGCGCCGCCTGCGCGATTTCTTCCGGACCGGGGCGACCAAGCTGGAGGCGGTTCGCCTGCCGGACCTTGTCGAGCACGCCACGCAGCATTACCGCGGCAAGGCAGGCGAGCAGCGCATCGCCCTCCAGATCGGCCCCATTCCCGATGTCACGCTGCTCGCCGACCAGTTGCAACTCGAAGTCGTGCTGCGCAACCTGCTGGCCAATGCCTTCGATGCCGTGGCCGCCGCCGGTTGTGCGCAGCGTACCGTCAGCCTGCGTGGCGAAACCCTGCCCGGCAGCCGCGTCGGCCTCATCGTCGAGGATAGCGGCAAGGGGCTGTCGGAAAAGATGGCCGGCACCCTGTTCGAACCCTTTCACTCCTCCAAGTCCAGCGGCCTGGGCCTCGGCCTGGTGATCAGCCGGGCCATCGTCGACACCCATGGCGGCACGCTGTGGGGCGAAGTCGCCGATCACGGCATCTTCAAACTCGTCTTGCCGATTCAGGAAACCCCCCATCATGTCTGACCACCTGACCGTTTTCATCGTCGACGATGACCCCGCCGTGCGCGACGCCCTGAGCCTGCTGCTCGGCATCCAGGATTACCGGGTCGCTGTGTTTGGCGATGCCGAGAGCTTCCTGAAAGCCTACAAGAGCGAGTGGCGCGGCTGCCTGGTGCTCGATATCCGGATGCCCGGCATGGACGGCCTCACCTTGCAGAAACACCTGGCCCAGCTGGGCTGCGAACTGCCGGTCATCATCATGACCGGGCATGGCGACGTGGCCTCGGCCCGCGAGGCCTTTCGGGCGTTTGCGGTCGATTTCCTGGAAAAACCGCTCGACCACCGCAAGCTGCTGGCTGCGATCGCCGATGCCTTCTCCCGGCAGCGGACCAGGCTGGTCGCCGAAATGAACCGTTCGGACATCGAGCGCCTGCTGGCCCGGTTGACGCCACGCGAGCGGGAGGTGATGGCCCGGGTGGTCGCCGGCCAGCACAACCGCGACATCGCCGCCGAGCTGGGCATCAGCGCGCGCACCGTCGAGGTGCACAAGGCGCGGATGATGGACAAGCTCGGCGTAAACAACGTTGCCGACCTGGTCCGGCTCAATCTCGAACTGCCGTCCTGAGCAGGCAGGGGCGGTTACCCGCCCTCAGCGGTTGCTGCCGCCCTGGGAAAACACCAGGTCCACCCGGCGCATCGCGCGGCGGCATTCGGACGAGCGGCAGTCGGCGGGTACTTCTTCATCACCGCGCACCGAGCGCTGGATCTGGTGTGCGGCGATACCCAGTTTTTTCAGGGTGGTGGCGACTGCCCCGATGCGGCTGTCGGCCACCGCCAGATTGAACGAGGCGCTGCCGTTGTCGTTGGCGTGCCCGATCAGCGTGACGACCTGGCGCTTGTCGGCCAGCAGGCGCTGCGCCAGGCGTTTGAGCTTGCTGCGCCCGGCCGGGCTGATGCTGCTCGACCCCGGCGCAAAATAAATGCTGTCTGCGGCAGCCGGGTCGGGGAGGGCCTGCGCGGCGGCCGTCGCAGCCCCGGCTGTCGGGGGCGGAGCGTTGCCAGCCGGGCTGCCCGTTTGGTTGCCCGTGGTGTTGGTTGCGCCATCCGCTGTCGCCGGCCCGGCTTGCCGCGCCGGCCCGGCGCAAGCGGCGAGTTGACTGCCGATGACTGCCGCCAGCAGGGCGCAGGCCAGCGCCTTACTCCGCGTCACGAACCATCTCGGCCAGTGGTACTTGCGCGAACTCGTCATCCCGGCCGCGCAGATGGAAGATCAGTTCGGCTAAATTGATATTCAATGTTTTCAGGGCCACTTCTGGCATGCTGGACAGTGCGCCGGGTAGCACGCCTTCGGCCGGGCCGGGCAGGCGTTGCATGGCCGAACGTCCCTGCGGCCCGAGCACCAGGCCGACGCGGCGCAGGTCGGCCGGGTTCTTCTGCTTTTCCAGGTAGTGCTGGCCGACCAGCTTTTCGACCAGCTGGCTGCAGGTCGACTGATGAATGCCCAGGCGTTGTGCCAGCTCGGTTACGCCGATGGACGGCGTGCGCTCGACTTCCTGAAGGATCCACATCTGGCTGCCCGGCAGTCCGCAACATTGCTCGATGGTGCGGAAGTATTGCCGCATGGTGCCGTAGATGACGCGGAATTGCTGGAGTACTTCAAGGGGGAGGTCGGCGGCGTGGTGTTTCATAAAAAATTGCGCGAATGGAATCCGGCAATTATATTTATTACCAATGCAGTTTCAAACTGCTGTACAAGGATTCCTTGTCGATGACTTTCCGGCGGGCGCTGGCGCCCTGGCTGGAGATGGCTTGGGCCGTATGGTGGAACCCGGCCAGCCGAGGCTTCCGCGACCACCCACCAACCAGGAGCGAGATGATGGCCAGGCGCCCTTTACGTATCGGCCTTTCGGCCCGGATTTACCACCCTCTGCCCGGTGCCACCGGCTTGCAGTCCAAGTCGCTGCATTATCTGGAGCAGTCGGTCGCCCATTGGGTGATGTCGCGGGAAGTCATGGTGTTCATGATTCCGTCGGTGAGCGGCGATGGCATCGTGCACCGCAGCAGCATCCGCCTTTCCGACTACCCGCAATATCTGGATGGCCTGGTCTTGCAGGGCGGCGCCGACATCAGCCCGCAGTCCTACGGCGAGGAGCCGGTGCAGGCCGAGTGGGCGGGTGACCGCCTGCGCGACGCCTACGAAATGGAGCTGCTGCACGAATTCATGGAGGCCGGCAAACCGGTGCTCGGCATCTGCCGTGGCGCCCAGCTGATCAATGTGGCGCTCGGCGGCACCCTGTACCAGGACATCGCCACCCAGTACGACCAGCCGGACATCCACGTGCACGACGATTACGACAAACACGCCCACGCCATTGCCTGGGAGAGCGGCAGCAACCTGGCCAGGCTGTATCCCGAAAGCCCCGGCGGGCGGGTCATCTCCATCCACCACCAGGCCATCAAGTCGCTCGGCAAGGGCTTGCGCGTCGAGGCCCGCAGCGCGCAGGACGGCCTGATCGAGGCGGTTCGCCTCGACGGCAAGCCGTATGTCCTCGGCCTGCAGTGGCACCCGGAGTTTCATCCGCCGGGCAGCCCCGATCTGCTCAACTGCAACCCCATCCTCGACGAGTTCCTGAACGCGGCGCGAGGCCGGCGATGGTAATGTCCCTGCTCATGGGCCGCCCGCCCATGCTCTTGCTGGCGACCCGGAGGCGCCGGTGATCGAGTCGCTGATTGCCCCGCTGCGCGCCGTATGGGAAAGCCTGATCGAGCGCCTGCTCTTCCTGCCGCCGTTTCCCGAGAGCATCGACGCGCTGGCCCTGTTCAGCCTCTTGCTGGTGACCGGCCTGCTCATGGGCGAATGGCTGCACGCCCATGCCCGCTGGCCGAAGGTGATTGGCTATGTGCTGGCCGGCATCCTGTTCGGCCCCTCGCTGCTCGGCTGGATCGGCGTCGAGACGCTGGCCCAGGCCCGGCCGATTGCCGATGCCGCGCTCGGCTTGCTGATGATGGAAGTGGGGCGGCGCCTCGACCTGAGCTGGCTGCGCCGCAATCCCGAACTGCTGCGCAGCACCCTGGCCGACATCGGGCTGTCGTTCGCGCTGATCTTCGTCTTTGCGCTCTGGCTGGTCGGCCTGAGCCCGGCCTGGGCGGCTGCCACGGCGGCGGTCACCATGGCCTCGGCCCCCGCCGTCGTGCTGCTCACGGTCGAGGAGTCGCGGGCCCAGGGGCAGGTGACGGAACGCATCATCCTGCACACGGCGATCAGCTCGGCCGCCTCCTTTGTCGCCTTTGCCTTCGTGCTCGGCGTCGTCCATGCCGAACTGAGCGAAGACTGGCTGAATGCCGTGGTGCACCCGATCTGGGTGGTGACCGGCGCCCTGCTGGTCGGTGGCCTCGGTAGCTGGCTGGCGCTGCGCATCGCCCGTGCCTTGCCCAAGCGTTCGCTGGCCCAGGTTTTCGTGCTTGTCGCCTGTGCCCTGCTTGCGGTCGGCATTGCCCGCATGCTGGCGGTGCCGGTATTCCTGACCCTGTTCCTGATGGGCGTGCTGCTTGCCGCCTTCGACCGGCGGCAGACCCTGCGCTATACCGAGTTGCCCGACGGCCACTGGCTGCTCGCCATCGTGCTTTTCGTCATCGTCGGCGCGTCCCTGCCCTGGCAGGAATTCACCTGGCTGGCCGGCCTGCAGGCGCTGGGCCTGCTGCTGGTGCGTGCGGCGGCCAAGGCGGCGGCGCTGGCCTGGTCCGGCGGCAGCCTGCCCTTGCCCAAGCGGCTGCTGGTCGGCATGGGCATCCAGCCCCTTTCCGCCACGGCCGTGTTCATGGCCTACGAACTGGCCAGCCTGTATCCGGAAGTGGGCCGTTCGGCCCTGACCTTGCCCCTGTTCGCGGCAGCGATGATGGAGCTGGCCGGGCCCGCCCTGTGCCGGCTGGCCTTGCGGCGATCGGGCGAGTGTGAAAATGAAGCAGGAGAACGCGGGGGTATTGCATGAGCGGCACGGCATTGGGCGAATTCAAGGACAGCGCGGCCTTGTCACTGGGCGTCGAGCTCGAACTCCAGCTCGTCTCGCGGCGCGATTACGACCTGACCCGCGGCGCCACCGACTTGCTCGGCAGCATGGACTACGACGGGCGCTTCGGTGAAATCAAGCTGGAAATCACCGAGAGCATGATCGAGATCAGCACCCAGGCGCAGGCCAGCGTCGATGGCATTGCCGCCGACCTGGCCGGCCTGCGCGATACGCTGCACAGCCACTGCGCGCGCAACAACATCGGCGTCTGCGGCGGCGGCACCCACCCCTTCCACCATTGGCCGGAGCGGCGCATCTGCCCCGGCGACCGCTTTCACGGCCTCTACCAGCGCTATGGCTACCTGGCCAAGCAATTCACCGTTTTCGGCCAGCACATCCATGTCGGCTGCACCTCGGCCGACGAGGCCATCTGGCTGACCCAGGCGCTCGGCGTCCATGTGCCGGCCTTCATTGCACTGTCGGCCTCGTCGCCCTTCGTCGATGGGGTGGACAGCTTCTACCAGTCGGCCCGCCTCAATGCCGTGTCCGCCTTTCCGCTCAGCGGGCAGTGCCCGGCCCTCGACAGCTGGCAGCAATTCACCGAGCACTTCGCCTTCCTGCAGGCCTGCGGCATCGCCGAGGGTATCAAGGACTTGTACTGGGATGTCCGCCCGAAGCCCGAATTCGGCACCGTCGAAATCCGCGTTTGCGACACGCCCCTGGCCATCGAACAGGCCATCGCGCTGGCCGCCCTGGCCCAGTCGCTCTGCCGCTGGCTGCTGCGCACCCGGCCGCCCCTGCATACCGCCAAGCAGGCGCATGTCGCCCGCTACAACAAGTTCCAGGCCTGCCGCTATGGCCTCGACGCCATGCTCTCCGACCCGGTGGCCCTGTGCCAGGTGTCGCTGCGGGAAAGCCTGGCGCGCCTGCTCGACGACATTTCGGAAGACGCCCGCGAACTGGGTTGCCTGCACTGGCTGAGCCCGCTCAAGCAGATGGTCGTCGACAATGCAGGCGACGCGGCCTGGCTGCGTGCCCAGTTCGCACAGCACGGCAACCTGCACGACGTGGTGCGCGCCGCCAGCGAGCGCCTGATGCGCCAGAACAACGACAGCCGAGGAGTGACCCCATGATTCGCCGCTGGCCAGCCGCCTGCCTCCTGCTCCTGATCACCACGGCCAGCCCGGCGGCGACGCCCGGCTGCCAATTCGACAGGCTGCCCGCCGGGGGCGAGCGGCTGGGCGCCTGGATCGACAAGGGCAACTGGCTGGCCGTCGAGAACCACCGCCTCACCCTGCAGTCGGCCGAAACCTTCATGCCCGCCTGGCGGCGGCCGGCCAGCAACGAGCGCCCGGCCGCTACGGGCAACCTGCGCCCGGTGGACGACTACCCGGCCGTCGATCCGCTCGACGGCCAGCCGCGCAACCTCGGCTTTCTGCTCGACAGCCGCCTCGCCGTCGATGGCCTGGTCGTCCTGCGCAATGGCCGCCTCGTCGCCGAGCGCTACCGCAACGGGCTGGCCGCCGACAAGCCGCGCCTGCTGCTCGAGGCCAGCCGCCCGCTGCTCAACCTGCTCGGGGCCATCAGCATCAGCCAGGGCAAGCTCGCCGCCGACAAGCCGGTGACCCGCTACCTGCCCGCGCTGGCCAGCTCGGGCGGCCTGCGCAAGATATCGCTGCAGCGCCTGCTCGATGGCGACGAGTCACTCGCCTGGCCGCCGGAAGAACTCGCCGCCTGGCGCCAGGCCGGCGGATGGACGGGTAGCCAGGCCGGCAGCGACATGCGGGCCTGGCTGACGCAAGGCGGGCGCTGGGAAAAGCCGCAGCGCGAGCCACTCGGCGCCATGGCCGCCGCATCCCCCGAAGACGACCTGCTGGCCTGGGTGCTGGCCGACAGCAACGGCATGCCGCTATCCCGCCTGTTCTGCGAACAGCTGCTCGTCCGCGCCAAGCCCGAGCATGCCGTGCTGTGGCTGAGCGATGCGCAAGGCGTCGAACTGGCTGGCGGCCTCGGGCTGTCGCTGCGCGATTTCGCCCGGCTTGGCCAACAACTCGTCGATGCCCGCAGCAGCCGCAATCGCAGCAAGATACCCAACTGGTTCATCGAAGCCCTGGTCGCCCCGCCAGCCCTGCGGGGGGCGGAAATCAGCGGTCTCGGCAAGGGCAGCGAACGGCGCTACGGCTTTGTCCGCCT
>JAEUOE010000108.1 GCA_016790885.1 Dechloromonas sp.
CCGACGATGGCCACGATGCGGTCAGCCTCGATCGGGTCTACCGTGGCAGCGAACGATGGCTGAGCCGCGAATCCGGCAAGACTGGCGAGCAGGAAAGCGATGGAACGGACGAGTTTGGTCATGAAATTCACTAAGGGGTGAGCAGATTGCTGCTGGTCGGCAATTCGTTGATCTTGCCATAACCCGGAATACTGCGCCGGAGCAGACCAATCGGATTGGCACCGATGCTGCCGAAATCGTTGAGTTCAAGCTGGAAGAAAAGGGAGTCGTTCGGCGTGCCGACAATAGCCCCCAGGCGTTGCACGACCATGCGCGCCGACCAGCAGCTGGCGTTGTATTCCAGGCCGGCAATGACTTCCAGCGGCTTGCTGTCGCGCAGCGAGTAGTTGTAGCGACCAACGGCATACCAGCGCGCCGAAATCGGCCACTGGCCGGCAACATCGACCTGGTCGACCGTCGATTTGCCAGTCAGCGCGTCACGCGTGTAGCGGTAGCTGGCCGATAGCACCTTGCCGTACTCGGGCTGGAACCGCGCCCCGGCCGAGAAACGTTCGCTGACGTTGTCGCGGTAGTTGAATTCCCAGGCGACGTCGGCATAGGTCTTCGGGGCGATCAGGCCGTTGAAGGCGGCGACGATATTCGAGAAGTCGTCCTGGCGTGTCGTTTCCCCGGGAATCGCCACGCGCTGCGGCTTGAAGTAATAGCGCTGGCCGAGCATGGCCTTGAAGCGCTCGACGCCGGTCGTGCCATCAAGCAAACGCGTCGTCACAGCGGCCGTCAGCTGGTTGGCATCATTGATGCGGTCATAACCGCTATAGCGGTTTTCCGAGAAGATCTGGGCAAAGTTGAAGTCCGACAGGCCGGTATCGAACAAGGGGATGTTGCTCTGGTCCTTGTACGGGATGTTGACGTAGTAGAGGCGCGGCTCCAGGGTCTGGATGTAGTCCTTGCCGAACCAGTTGCCCTCGCGCTCGAAAACTACGGTCGAGTCCAGCGAGAAGGTGGGCAGCGCCCGGCTGAAGGTATTGGGCAGGCCGGAAGCCTGTTCATCGAGCGAATACTTGCTCAGGTGCAGGCCGACCTTGGGCGTGATCTGGAAGGCCGGATGCACGATGGGCAGCGACAACTGCGGGTAAAGCACCATGCGGTCACCCTGCGCCTTGGCCGCATCAACATGGGTGAAGCGCGAGAACTGGCCGATGGCCGAGACATCCATCTTGAACACGTTCGGCTTGTAGGCCAGCATGTTCAGCTGCGGCTCGAGGAAGTAGGGGCGGGAAATCGGGTTGTTGGGATCGATCTGCAAGGTCTGGTAGCGCAGGACCTGCATGCTGGTCTGCAACCAGGGGGCCGGCGTGTAACCCAGCACGACCTGCCGTGGCAACTGCACCTGCGAGGTCTGCAACAGACGCGAGGTCAGATCCTGCCAGTAATAATCGTCGGAAACGCCGTTCCAGTTGATCGTCGTCGAGAAACCGCGCCCCAGGTTTTGCCGATGATCCAGCCGGTAGGCATAACGGCTACGCCCGAACATCTCGTCGTCCGGCATGTATTCGACACGTGCCTGGCCATCGTAGTGATGGCTGGCATAACGCGCATCCGCCCCCAACTGGAAGCCCCGCTTCGACAGGAAGCGCGGCGCCAGGGTCAGGTCGTAATTGGGTGCCAGATTAAGGTAATACGGCACCGTGAAATCGAGACCGCTACGCGTCGAGGTGGTCCAGCGCGGATGCAGGATGCCTGAGCGCCGCTGGTTGTTGAGCGGAAAGCTGGCCAGCGGGGTGTACAGGATTGGCGCCCCGGCGAACCACAGCGTGGCGTTCTTGGCCGTGCCCACGCTTTCGTCGTAATCGAGATGCGTCTCCGATGTTTTCAGATACCAGTCGGCGCTGCCCGGCTTGCAGGTCGAATAGGTATTGTCGAAGAGGGTCATCTGGTTTTCGCCCTCGAAGTCGACACGCTCGGCGTAACCGTTGGCTTCGGACAGGCGCGGCGGCGGCAGTTGCGTCGGCAAGCCGTAACTGTTGGCCACGTTCATCATCATCGGCGCGCCCGACGTATTGGCGTTGCTGCTCGCCACGCTGATCACCGTCTGCTGCGAGGCATAAAAGCGGCTCGGCACGTCGCGCACGATATGGTAGGTAACCTGCTCGGCCGAGCCGATCTGCTCGGCCATGCGCATTTTCAGGTGCGGCCCGGTGATCTCGGCACCATCCTGCAGCAAGCGCACATTGCCGGTTGCCTCGACCTCGTCCTCAAGCGGGTGATAGGTCAGGCGGTCGGCGTAGATCAGCGTATCGACCTTGCGCAGTTCGACATTGCCCTCCGCTGCGCTGACATCGTCCGCCAGTCCCTCGATCTGGTCGGCAATGATGAAGAGCGGATAGCTGTCGTCCTGCTTTGCTGCTGCCGAGGGGGTTTCGGCAGGGGTCAATAGCGCTGGCGCCAACTTTTCCGCAGACACCCGTTTTTTCTTCAGGATGTTGAACTTGCGTTCTTTACGCAAATTCAACGGCGCATCGCTGGCGGCCAGAAGAACCGGCGGATTCTCCGCTCCCGATGGCCGCGCACCGCCCTCCGCCCCTCGTTCGACGTCGATGGCCGCGTACCCCACCTGTGTGCCGGCAAAAAGGCAACAGATGACAACTGCAAGCGGGCGGCGGGAAAAACCGGACATTCAGGCGTTCGAGGTTGGGCGAGGACCGGAACGACCGGAACCCGAGTGTTAAAATCGCGCCATTTTACAACGAACACACCCCCACCCGCTTATGCCCGCTACGACGCGCGATCAACTGGTGAGCGACTGGGTCGCCCAGCGCTTCCCGAACCAGAACGTCCAGATCACCCCGGCCTCGGCCGACGCCAGCTTCCGCCGCTATTTCCGCCTGACCTGGCCGGACGGCAGCACGCGTATCCTGATGGACGCGCCGCCGGAGAAGGAAGACTGCAAGCCCTTCATCCATGTTGCCGGACTGCTTGCCAAGGCCGACCTCGCCGCGCCGCGCATCCTCGACAAGGATCTCGACAACGGCTTCCTGGTCCTCACCGACCTCGGCCGCATCGGCTACCTCGACGCGCTGAACGCCGACCTGTCGCTGGCCGACCTGCTGATCCGTCCGGTGCTCGACGTGCTGGTCAAATGGCAACGCTCGTCCACCGCCGCCACGCTGCCGCCCTATGACGGCACCCTGCTGCGCCGCGAACTCGACCTCTTCCCGGAATGGTTCATCGGCCGCCACCTCGGCATCGAACTGGCCGACGAAGACAAGGTCATGCTCGACCGCAGCTTCAAGTTCCTGATCAACTCGGCGCTCAACCAGCCCAAGGTGTTCGTGCACCGCGACTTCATGCCGCGCAACCTGATGGTCGTCGAAAGTGCCGAGCGCCTGACGCCGGGCATCATCGACTTCCAGGACGCGGTCTACGGCCCGATCACCTACGATGTCGTCTCGCTCTTCCGCGACGCCTTCATCTCCTGGGACGAGGAACAGGAAATCGACTGGGTTGTCCGCTACTGGGAAAAAGCCCGCGCCGCCGGCCTGCCGGTACGCGAGGATTTCGGCGCCTTCTGGCGCGAATACGAACTGATGGGCCTGCAGCGCCACCTCAAGGTGCTCGGCATCTTCTGCCGCCTGAAGTACCGCGACGGCAAGGACAAGTACGTCGAAGACCTGCCTCGCTTCATGAATTACGCCAAGAAGACGGCGAGCCGCTACCTGCAACTCAAGCCCCTGCTCAACCTGCTCGACCGACTGGACGGGCAGACCGACCAGATCGGCTACCGCTACAAGTAATTACAAGCAATGAAAGCGATGATCCTCGCCGCCGGCCGCGGCGAACGCATGCGGCCGCTCACCGACCACACGCCCAAGCCGCTGCTGGTCGCCGGCGGCAAGCCGCTGATCGTCTGGCACCTGGAGCGCCTGGCTGCCGCTGGCTTCCGCGAGATCGTCATCAACCACGCCCACCTTGGTGCCCAGATCGAGCAGGCGCTGGGCGACGGGTCAAAATGGGGGCTGCGCATCACCTACTCGCCTGAACCGCCGGGCGCCCTGGAAACGGCCGGCGGCATCGCCACCGCCTTGCCACTGCTCGGCAACGCGCCTTTCCTCGTCGTCAATGGCGACGTCTATTGCGATGTCGATTTCGGCCGCTTTGCCGATTTCCCACTGGCCAGCGGCCACGCCCACCTGGTCATGGTCGACAACCCGGCCCACCACACCGGTGGCGATTTCAGCCTCGACGGTGACCGGATCGTTGTCGCCCACGGCGGCCAGACAGTCACCTACGCCGGGCTTGGCGTTTTTTCCCCGGCCTTCTTTGCCGGCGTATCGGCCGGCACAGTCATGAAACTGCGCCCCCTGCTCGACGCCGCCATCGCTGCCGGCACACTGACCGGGGAACGCTTCGCCGGCCGCTGGGTCGATGTCGGAACGCCGCAACGCCTTGCGAAACTGGATCAGGAACTGAGAACCGCATGACCCACGCCCACTTTCTCGCCCGCCGCAAACGCCTGTTGAAAGCCATCGGCGATGGCGTCGCCATCGTGCCGACCGCGCCGGAGGTCATCCGCAACCGCGATGCGCACCACCCTTACCGCTTCGACAGCTACTTCTGGTACCTGACCGGCTTCCCGGAGCCGGAGGCGGTCGTCGTGCTGGTTGGTGGCAAGCGGCCGAAATCCATCCTGTTCTGCCGCGAGAAGCACGAGGAACGCGAGATCTGGGACGGCTACCGCTACGGCCCGAAGGCCGCCAAGGCCGCTTTCGGCTTCGATGCGGCCTACTCCATCGAGCAACTCGACAAGAAGCTGCCGGAACTGCTGGTCGACCGCGATACGCTGTGGCACGCCATCGGCCACGACGCCGCGTGGGATGCGCGCATCGCCAAGGCGCTGAACGCCGTGCGGGCGCAAACCCGTGCCGGCAAGCGCGCCCCGCGCGCCATCCACGACCTGCGCGCCGAGCTGGACGCCATGCGCCTGGTCAAGGATGCAGCCGAACTCTCCATCATGCAGCGCGCCGCCGACATCGCCAGCGCCGGCCACGCCCGCGCCATGCGCGCCTGCCGCCCCGGCATGGCCGAGTACGAACTGGAAGCCGAGCTGACCTACGAATTCCGCAAGCGCGGCGCCGACGCCCACGCCTATACCCCTATCGTCGCCGGCGGTGCCAATGCCTGCGTGCTGCATTACGTCGAGAACAACAAGCTGCTCAACGACAACACGCTGGTGCTGATCGATGCCGGCTGCGAGGTCGAGGGCTACGCGGCCGACATCACCCGCAGCTTCCCGGTCAATGGCCGCTTCAACGCCGCGCAGAAGGACGTCTACGAAATCGTCCTCGCCGCGCAGGAAGCTGCCTTCGCTGCGACCGCCCCCGGCCGCCATTTCATGGAAGCGCACGACGCCGCCGTGCGCGTGCTGACGCAAGGACTGATCGACCTCAAGCTGCTCGCTGGCGACCTCGACAACCTGATCGAGAAGGGCGACTACAAGCGCTTCTACATGCACCGTACCGGCCACTGGCTCGGCCTCGACGTGCACGATGCCGGCGAATACAAGGTCGGTGAGCAATGGACGACATTGCAGCCGGGCATGACCATCACCGTCGAACCCGGCCTCTACATCCGTCCGGCCGACGGCATCCCGCCCGCGCTGGCCGGCATCGGCATCCGCATCGAGGACGACGTGCGCGTCACCGCAACCGGTTGCGACATCTACACCTCGGCACCGAAGACCATCGCCGAGATCGAGGAGGTCATGCGCCGTGACTGATTCTGCCGTCGACAATGTCGACATCCTGATCATCGGCGCCGGGCCGGTCGGCCTGACGCTGCACCTGGCGCTCGCCGCCGGTGGCCAGCAGTCGCTGCTGCTCGATCGCCGCCCTCTGGCGGCACTGCAAGCCGACCCGCGTGCGCTGGCCTTGTCGCACGGCGCCCGCGAACTGCTCGAACAGATCGCCAGCTGGCCTAGCCGCGCCGCGACGCCGATCGAAACCATCCACGTCTCGCAAAAGGACGGCTTCGGCCGCACGCTGATCGACCGCGCCGACTACCGGCTGCCGGCGCTCGGCTACGTCGTCCGCTACCGCGACCTCGCCGCGGCGCTGGCCGCCAATCTCACCGCCGACAGCCTGCTCGCCGAAGCGGAAATCCTTCACATCGCTGGCGATGACGACGGCGCCACCGTTTCATTGCGCCACGCCGGCCAGTTGCGCACCATCCGCTGCAAGCTGCTCGTCCATGCCGAAGGCACGCCGGGCGACGACCCGGCTGTTTCCGTCAGCGACTACGACCAGCACGCCGTGATCTGCGAAGTCACCCCAACGCCCGGCCACAACAAGCGGGCCTGGGAACGCTTCACGCCGGACGGCCCGCTCGCCCTGCTCCCCCTGGGCGACGAATACTCTGTCGTGTTCACCCTCCCCCCGGCCCGGGCCGATGCCGTGATGACCCTCGACGACGACGCCTTCCTCGCCGCGCTGCAGGCCCAGTTCGGCCGTCGCATGCGATTTTCCAAGCCCGGCAGGCGCAGTCGCTTCCCGCTCGCCCTGCGCCTGCGCGACACCCTGGTCAAGGGCCGCGAAGTGTGGATCGGCAACGCCGCCCAGACGCTGCACCCGGTTTCCGGCCAGGGCTTCAACCTCGGCCTGCGCGATGCCTGGCAACTGGCCGAAACCCTGCTCAGCCAGGGCCTCGACCACGACAGCCTGGCCCACTATGCCGCCAGCCGTCGCCTTGACCGCCGGGGCGGCGCCTTCTTCACCGACCAGATCGTCAGGGCCTTCTCCAATGACTGCGGCCCGCTCAAGCTGGTACGTGGCCTGGGCTTGCTGGCCCTCGACATTTGCCCGCCCGCCCGCCACTTCGTCGCCAAACGCATGATCTGGGGAGCCCGCGCTTGGCCGTAGTCCGACCGAACCGCTTGCAGGCCTGGTTCCTGGCCTGCCGCCCCAAGACCCTGCCGGTTTCGCTGTCCCCTGTCCTCGTCGGCAGCGCCATTGCCTGGCACGACACGCACACCCTGCTCTGGCTGCCGCTACTCGCTGCCGCACTGGGCGCTGCCTTCATCCAGATCGGCACCAACCTGTTCAACGATGTCGGCGATTACCTGCGCGGCACCGATACGCCCGGCCGCCTCGGCCCCCGGCGCGCCACTGCCGAAGGCTGGCTGACGCCGGGTACGGTCAAGGCGGGCGCCTGGCTGAGTTTCGCGCTGGCTTTCCTGTGCGGCATCTACCTCGTCTGGCACGGCGGCTGGCCCATCGTCATCATCGGCCTGGCCTCGCTGCTTGCCGGCTGGTCCTATACCGGCGGGCCGAAGCCCATCGCCTACGGCCCGCTCGGTGAAGTCTTCGTGCTCATCTTTTTCGGCCTGGTCGCTGTCGGCGGCAGCTACTACCTGCAAACGCTGCGCATGACGCCGGCCGCCCTGCTTGCCGCGACGCTGGTCGGCATCCATGCCGCTGCCGTCATCACCGTCAATAACTACCGCGATCACGATGGCGACAAGGCCAATGGCAAGAACACGCTGGCTGTTCGCCTCGGACGCACAGCAACAAAATGGTTTTATACGGTGGAGGTGCTGGCACCCTATGTCTTGCTACCCCTGCTCGCCGACCTCGGCTGGCCAGCGGCCCTGCCCTTGCTTTCCCTGCCGCTGGCCGGCAAGCTGATCCACCGCTTCCACAACGAAACGCCTGGCCCGGGCTTCAACCAGATACTCGCCGCCACCGCCGGACTGCAACTCACTTTCGCCCTGCTGCTTTCACTCAGCTTCACGATTTGACTATTTTTTAAGCGCCGACTCGGGTAAAATGCGCGGCTCTCCTGATCTGCCCCGCGCCTGTTTTTGCCCATGGAATTCGTCGGTTTCACCTTACGAAACAATCTCTTCGTCGCACCGATGGCGGGCGTCACGGATCGCCCTTTCCGCCAGTTGTGCAAGAAGATGGGCGCCGGCCTGGCGGTGTCCGAAATGGTCACCTCGAACTCGCTGCTCTACGGCAGCGCCAAGACCTTGCGCCGGGCCAACCACGTCGGCGAAGTAGCGCCAATCTCGGTGCAGATTGCCGGCGCCGACCCGCAGATGATGGCCCAGGCCGCTCGTCACAACGTCGACAACGGCGCACAGATCATCGACATCAACATGGGCTGCCCGGCCAAGAAGGTCTGCAACGTGATGGCCGGTTCGGCGCTGATGCAGGATGAAAAGCTGGTCGGCCAGATCCTCGACGCGGTGGTCGGCGCCATTCCCGATACGCCGGTCACACTGAAATTCCGCACCGGCTGGAACCTGGCCAACAAGAATGCGCCGACCATCGCCCGCATCGCCGAATCGGCCGGCGTGCGTGCCGTCGCCATCCACGGCCGGACGCGCTGCCAGCAATACACCGGCGAGGCGGAGTACGACACCATCGCCATGGTCAAGACCCTGATCCGGATTCCGGTCATCGCCAACGGCGACATCACGACGCCGGAAAAGGCCAGGCACGTGCTCGACGTCACCGGCGCCGACGGCATCATGATCGGCCGCGCCGCCCAGGGCCGGCCCTGGCTGTTCCGCGAAATCGAGCATTACCTGAAGACCGGCCAGCA
>JAEUOE010000118.1 GCA_016790885.1 Dechloromonas sp.
GAAGCTGATTTGACTGTGTGTGCACAATTGGCGCACAATCGCCTTGCCTACTATCTGGAGTTTGTGATGACCACCCTGACCAAAGACACGCGACTGCATATCCGCTGCGATCAGGACATGCGCCGCTTGCTGGATAAAGCCGCCGCATATGCCCATATGAGCGTGTCCGAGTTCGTGCTCCGGCACGCCGTGGAACAAGCACAGTCGGTGGTGCAGGCGCATGAGGCCATCACCCTGTCACAAGATGATTTCGCAGCATTCCTGGATGCACTGGATACGCCCCATCAAGCCAATCCCGCATTGCAGCGGGCATTCGCACGGCACGCCAAGGACGTGCCGTAAATGGCCTACGCCATTCGCGCGCTTGACGGCAATGCGCACACGACAGGATTTGACTGTGGAGAAACAAGGCTCGACGAATACCTGCAGCGCTATGCCACGCAGGACATCAAGCGCGGGGTAGCCCGGGTATTCGTGGCCAGCCCCACAGGGCATGAGCAGTCGGTGGCCGGCTTTTACACGCTCAGCGCCGCCAGTATCGCGGCCGAAACACTCCCCGAAACCTGGCGTAAAAAACTGCCCCGCTACCCACTGCCCGTGGCACTACTGGGCCGTTTGGCCGTAAGCAGGCAGTTCCAGGGTCAGGGGCTGGGCTCCATCCTGCTTGCCGATGCCTGCAAGCGCATCAGCGCTGCCAGTCAAACGCTGGGCGTGGCCGCCATCGTCGTTGATGCCAAATCCGCCCAGGCAGCTACCTTTTATCAGCATTTCGGCTTCCTGGCGCTCCCCGGTCAGCCCGGCCGCTGGATGCTGCCGCGATCACATTTTGTAGGAATGGTCTGAAGCAGAGTGCGGGTGGTGACTAACCGCGAGAACGTGGTTAGACCCTCATGGCACTACAGAAATCGGGGTCTGACCCCGGTTTCCGCCGACCCCGGTTTTCGCGCCCACCCTGCAAAAACACCTCGCGCTGAAACGAGGTGCTTGTTGTCAGGCTGGTCGTGGGTTTAGCGGCGGCCGCCGAGAATACTGCCCAGCACCCCGCGCAAAATCTGTTTCCCGAGTTCCCGGCCCACCGTGCCGGCGACGCCGCGCGCGGCGCTTTTGGCGGCGCTTTCGAGTACGCCTTCGCGCTTGCCGCCGCGCGGGCCGGTGCTGCCCATCAGGATGTCGCCGAAGCCGCCGAGGATGCCGCCGCCGCCTTCAGCCTGGGGGGCGGGGGCGCTTTGCCGTTGCGCAGCCTGTTCGTAGCGTGGTTGCGGCTGGCCGGCTTGGTTTCCCCAGGCGTTGGGGTCGCCGGCCGGGGCCGGGATGGCGCCGGGGGCGGCCGGGGCGTTGGCGGCTGGCTTGCCCTTGAGCAGTTCGTAGGCGGACTCGCGGTCGATGGCCTGGCCGTAGGCGGCGAGCAGCGGGCTGGCCTGGATGATGGCCTGGCGTTCTTGCTCAGTGAGCGGGCCGAGGCGTGAGGCGGGCGGGAAGATGAAGGCACGTTCGACGATGTTCGGCCGGCCTTTTTCGTCGAGGAAGGAAACCAGCGCTTCGCCGACGCCGAGTTCGGTGATGGCCGCGGCGGCGTCGAACTTGGGGTTGGCGCGCATGGTTTGGGCGGCGGACTGGACGGCCTTCTGGTCGCGCGGGGTGAAGGCGCGCAGGGCGTGCTGGACGCGGTTGCCGAGCTGGCCGAGGATCTTTTCCGGCACGTCGAGCGGGTTCTGGGTGACGAAATAGACGCCGACACCCTTGGAACGGATCAGGCGCACGACCTGCTCGACCTTGTCGGTCAGCGCCTGCGGCGCGTCGCTGAACAGCAGGTGAGCCTCGTCGAAGAAGAACACCAGCTTGGGCTTGTCGAGGTCGCCGGCTTCGGGGAGCTGCTCGAAGAGTTCGGCCAGCATCCAGAGCAGGAAGGTGGAGTAGAGCGCCGGAGCGTGGATCAGCTTTTCGGCGGCGAGCACGTTGATGAAGCCGCGGCCGTTGCCGTCGACCTTCATCAGGTCGTGGATGTCGAGCATCGGCTCGCCGAAGAAGATGTCGCCGCCCTGTTCCTCGAGCGTCAGCAGGCCGCGCTGGATGGCGCCGATCGACGCCGGGGCGACGTTGCCGTA
>JAEUOE010000257.1 GCA_016790885.1 Dechloromonas sp.
CGACCGGATATGAGGCCAGACCGCCGATGATGGCGCCGACGAAGCCCTTGAGACCGATCAGGAAGCCGGAGTCGTAGTAGATGGTGGTGATCGGCGCGATCAGGATGCCGGAAAAGACGCCGATGGCGGCCGCCAGCGTCATGCACAGCTTGCCGGCCAGCGTTGGCGGAATGCCCATCAGGCGGGCGCCGGTACGGTTCATCGCCGTCGCGCGAAGTGCCTTGCCGTAGAGCGTGCGCTCGAAGAAGAAATAGAGGCCGATGATGAGCAGCGCCGAGGCGACAACAACCAGAATGGTCTGGCCTTGCAGCGGGGCACCGGCCAGTTCGAAGCTGATGTCGGTAAATGCCGGCGTACGCCAGCCTTCGGCACCGAAAAAGAGCAGCCCGAGCCCGATCAGGGCGAGGTGCACGGCAATCGAAACGATGAGCAGGACCAGCGCCGGGGCGCTGGCCAAAGGCTGGAAGGCGACGCGGTAGATCATCGGCCCGAGCGGCACGACGAGCAGCATGGCGAGGATGACCTGTGCCCACAGCGGCATCTGGCTGGGCGGCATGGCGAACAACCCGGCGGCGGCAAGCAGCGGTACGCCGACGTTGGTGATGAGCAGGGTCGGCAGCTTGGCATAGCGACCGTCGCGCAGCAGCCGGTAGCCATCGAGCAGCGCGACGGCGGTGCCCAGGCCGAGCAGCAGCCAGACTGTGCCGGGCACCTTGCCGGCCTGCAGCGAGGCCAGGGTCAGCGCGCCGAAAGCGACGAATTCGCCCTGCGGAATGAAGATGACGCGGGTGACGGCGAAGACGAGGACCAGCGCGAGGGCGAGCAGCGCATAGATGGCGCCGTTGGTGATGCCATCCTGGCCGAGAAGGAGAAGAATCTGGAGGTCCATGCGACCTTGAAAAACGGAAGGGCGGTTTCAAATCCACCGCAAAGGCGCCAAGACGCAAAGAAAACGCAAAGGCAGGTGTTTTTCCTCTGGTTTTCTTGGCAGAACCTTGGCGCCCTGGCGCCTTCGCGGTGGGGGTTCCTGACCTGGAAACTTACTTGAGCAATTTCCAGGTATTGTTTTCGATGGTCACCATGACACGGGCGCGCTGGTCGAAGCCCTGATGGTCGTTCGGCGTCAGGTTGAAGATGCCGTGGGCGCCCGCGACGTTCTTGGTGTTTTCCAGCGCCTCGCGCAGGGCGCGGCGGAACTCGACGGTACCCGGCTTGGCCTTCTTCAGGGCAACCGGAATGGCGCTGTTGAGCAGCACGCCGGCATCCCAGGCGTGGCCGCCGAAGGAGCTGACACTGCCCTTGCCATGGACGGCTTCGTACTTGGTAACGTATTCCAGGGCCGATTGCTTGACCGGGTTGTCGTTCGGCAACTGGGCGGCGACGACCATCGGACCGACCGGCAGGAAGGCGCCCTCGACATCCTTGCCGCCAACGCGCAGGAAGTCATTGTTGGCGACGCCGTGGGTCTGATAGATCAGGCCCTTGTAGCCCTTTTCCTTCAGCGCCTTCTGCGGCAGGGCCGCCGGGGTGCCGGCACCACCGACCAGCACGGCATCCGGCTTGGCGGCGATGATCTTGAGAATCTGACCGGTCACCGAGGTGTCGTTGCGCTGATAGCGCTCGTTGGCGACGATCTTCAGCTTGCGGGCTTCGGCGATCTTGGCAAACTCCTTGTACCAGCCCTCGCCGTAAGCGTCGGCGAAACCGACGAAAGCGACGGTCTGGACGTTCTTGTCGGTCATGTGCTGGACCAGCGCGGTCGCCATGTGGGCATCGTTCTGGGCGGTCTTGAACACCCACTTGCGCTTGTCGTCCATGGGCTCGACGACAATGGCCGAGCCGGCCATCGAAATCAGCGGTGTCTCGTTTTCAACGGCAACGTCCATCATGGCCAGCGAACTCGGGGTGGTCGAGGAGCCGACGACGACGTCGACCTTGTTCTCGCTGATCAGCTTCTTGATGTTCTTGGTAGCCGCCGTCGGGTCGGTGGCGTCATCGAGCACGATGTAATTGACCTTCTGGCCGCCGATGGTGGTCGGCAGCAGCGCGAAGGTGTTTTTTTCCGGAATGCCGAGCGAGGCGGCCGGACCGGTTGCGGCGACGGAAACACCGACGTTGATGTCGGCCAGCGCGGCGGTGGACAGGGTAGCCAGAACGGCCAGGGTCAGCTTCTTGATCATGATTTCATCCCGGACAAGGAAAAGGGCAAGTCTACCACGCGACGCCCGGCCGCATTGGCGCCGGGCGCGCGGATTCTCGGTCTTACCTGGCGAGCAGCCAGGCACCGTCCTTGATATTGACCATGACGCGCGCGCGCTGGTCGAGACCAAGGTGGTCGTTAGCGCTCATGTTGTACACGCCGTGGGCGCCGGCCACATTCCTGGTGGCTTCCAGCGCGTCGCGCAGGGCGGCACGGAATTCCTTGCTGCCCGGCTGCGCCTTTTTCAGCGCTACGGGTGCGGCATTGGCGAGCAGGATGCCGGCATCCCAGGCATAGCCACCAAAGGCATTGACGCTGCCCTTGCCATGCACCGCTTCGTACTTGCCGACGTACTCCATCGCCGACTTCTTGACCGGGTTGTCGGCCGGCAGCTGCGCCGCGACCAGTACCGGGCCGGTGGGCAGCACGGTGTCCTCGCAATCCTTGCCGCAGACGCGCAGGAAGTCGTTGTTGGCGACGCCGTGCGTCTGGTAGATGATGCCCTTGTAGCCCTTCTCCTTGAGCGACTTCTGCGGCAGGGCAGCCGGCGTGCCGGCGCCGCCGATCAGGATGGCGTCCGGCTTGGCGGCCATGACCTTGAGCACCTGGCCGGTCACTGAGGTGTCGACCCGGTTGAAGCGCTCGTTGGCGACAACCTTGAGCTTGCGTACCTCGGCCAGTTTGGAGAACTCGTTCCACCAGCCCTCGCCGTAGGCATCCGAGAAGCCGATGTAGGCCACCGTCTTCACGTTGTTGTTGGTCATGTGCTCGACGATGGCGGTCGACATCTGGGCGTCGTTCTGCGGCGTCTTGAAGACCCACTTGCGCTTGGCGTCCATCGGTTCGACGATGCGCGCCGAGGCGGCCATGGCGATCATCGGGGTTTCGGCCTCGGCTGCGACGTCGACCATGGCCAGTGAGTTCGGCGTGGTGGTCGAGCCGATGATCAGGTCCACATTGTTCTCACTGATCAGCTTCTTCGCATTCTTGACCGCAGTAGTCGTGTCCGAGGCGTCGTCGAGCACGATGTAATTCACCTTCTGGCCAGCTATAGTCTTCGGCAACAGGTCGATGGTGTTCTTTTCCGGAATGCCGAGCGAGGCGGCCGGGCCGGTGGCCGACAGGGTCACCCCGACGTTGATATCCGCCATGGCCGTCGTGGCTAGGGTTGCCAGCACGGCGGCAAGCACGGTCTTTTTCATTGTTTTGTCTCCTCTGGATAAATCAGTTACGCAAAGGTGAAAAGCTAGGGCCAAACGCCCTTTCGTGCAAGCCAGACGGTCAACCGGGCATGATAAAGTTCATTTCTTTGCTTTTGACAGGTTTTGCCCCATGTTTTCAGGAATCATCGCGGCAGTTGGCCGCATCACCGAAATTACCCCGCGCGAAGTCGGCTGCCGTCTGCATGTCGACGCCGGCAAGCTGGATATTTCCGAGGTTGCGCTTGGCGACTCCATCGCCCACAACGGCGTCTGCCTGACCGTGGTTGCCAAGGAAGGCAACACCTTCGCCGTGGACGTGTCGCCGGAAACCCTCTCCTGCACCGTCGGTTTGTCCGAGCCGGGTCCGGTCAATCTGGAAAAGGCCTTGCGCTTGTCGGATGTGATCGGCGGCCACCTGGTTTCCGGCCATGTCGATGGCGTCGGTGAGGTGCTGCGTTTTGATGCGGTCGGCGACAACCGCCTGCTCGAAATTCGCGCCCCGCGGGACATTGCCAAATTCATCGCGCGCAAGGGTTCCATCGTGGTCGATGGCACCAGCCTGACCACCAACTCGGTCAACGGCACCGACTTCACCATCAACCTCATCCCGCATACCCTGGAAAGCACCACACTGAATCGCCTCAAGCCGGGTAGCAAGGTTAATCTGGAAGTGGATTTGATCGCTCGCTACTGCGAGCGTTTACTGACAGCCGAGCGCGAGTAAGTGCTCACGCGCATCGGTCGCCTCGCCATTGTCTTGCTGGCCGCCAGCCTGTTGGCTGGTTGTGCGGCCTACGATGGTTTCGGTCTGCAGCCCGGAAGCCGTATCGAGGATGCGGAGCAGTTGATGGGTGTTCCGGCCATGCGCTGGACGGAGGCCGATGGCGGGCAGACGCTGGTCTATCCGCGTGGCCCGATGGGCTATCACACCTTTTTCCTGCGCAGCGATGCCATGGGCTACCTCGTCAGCCGGGAAAACGTGCTGGACATGCGCCACTTCGCCCGGATCCAGGCCGGCATGACCACTGACGATGTATTGCGCACGCTGGGCCCCCCCGTTCCGGCGTGGACCGTCTATTTCAAGGCGCGTGACGAACTGGTCTGGGAATGGCGCTATTGCGACGACTGGAACGAACCGGCCCGATTCAATGTCTTGTTCGACGCCACCTCGATGCGCGTCCGCTCGACGCTGACGGGGACGGAGCGTTCGCGAAACGTATTCGGCGGCGGCGACCGCCGCATGTGGTGTAGCCACTGAATAGTGTGGCCGGTTACAAAACCACCCTTGAAAATCCCCTACCCCACCCCCATAATTCGAAGCATGGTTGTAATTCCAGCAATCTGGAGGCGTTCTGGACAGGGGTTCTTATCTAAGGGTGCGTTTTGTGCACTTTTAATCCGACCGAAGGGCGGATAACTCCCTAGATTTTGCTAAGTTTTTAAGGCGCTTGCCTTGTGCATCTTTATCTGCGTAAGATAACGGTGCACAAGGGAGCGCTTTATGTCTTTAAAGAATGTAAAAAGGGAAGAGGTTGTCGTCGTCGGCAAAGTAAGCTGGCGC
>JAEUOE010000026.1 GCA_016790885.1 Dechloromonas sp.
AGCCAGTAGCGGGCGGTGTAGCCGGAGTGGCTGCTGGTGCCGCAGGCCAGGATCAGGATGTGGTCGACATCGGCCAGCAGATTGCCTGCTTCGGCACCGAAAATGCCGGGCTGGATGGTCTTGCTGCCGCCGACGATTTCCAGTGTGTTGGCCAGGGCTTCCGGCTGCTCGAAGATTTCCTTCTGCATGTAGTGCCGGTAGGTGCCCAGTTCGACGGCGGCGGCGGAAAGCTGCGAGACGTGAACCGGACGGTCGACCAATGTACCGTCGAGGCGGGTGATGGTCACTTTGTCGGCGCTGAGTTCGGCGATGTCGCCATTCTCCAGGTAGACCATGTTGCGGGTGACCTGGAGCAGGGCCGAGGCATCGGAAGCCGCGTAGTTGCCGCTGTCGGAAACGCCGAGCAGCAGGGGCGAGCCTTCGCGGGCGACGACGATACGGCCGGGCTGGGCATGGTCGATGACGGCGATGGCGTAGGCACCGACCAGGCGCTGGCAGGCGAGGCGAACGGCCGTGAACAGGTCCGGTTCGCTCTTCAGGATGGATTGCACCAGGTGGGCGATGCTCTCGGTGTCGGTATCCGAAGTGAAGACATAGCCCTGGGCGCTCAGTTCGCTGCGCAGGGATTCGTAATTTTCGATGATGCCGTTGTGCACGACGGCAATGCTGCCCGATACGTGGGGGTGGGCATTGCGTTCGCAGGGAACGCCATGCGTGGCCCAGCGGGTGTGGGCGATGCCGGTGACCGATTGGGTGCTTGCCGAGGCGGTTTCCAGCTCGGCTACGCGACCGACCGAGCGGACGCGCTCGATGCCATCCTGCCCAATAACGGCCAGGCCGGCTGAGTCGTAGCCGCGGTATTCGAGTTTCTTCAGGCCCTCGACGAGGACGGGAACGATATTTTTACCGGCAGCTGCCGCGACGATGCCACACATAGCAGTTCCTTAAACCTTGTAGTAATCGCGATACCAGCTGACAAATCGGCCAACGCCGTCTTCCACCGAGGTACCGGGGACGAAGCCAACCCAGTCGTTGAGCAGGTCGGTATTGGCGTAGGTGGCCGGTACGTCGCCATCCTGTAGCGGCAACAGGCGCTTTTCGGCCTTCATGCCCAGGGCGTTTTCGATGGCGCCGATGAAGTCGAGCAACTGCACCGGATTATTGTTACCGATATTGAATACGCGATAGGGCACGTTGCTGGTCGCCGGGTCGGCGGCAATGGGGTCGTATTCCGGATTGGCTGCCGCAGTGCGGTCCATGACGCGGATGACACCTTCGACGATGTCGTCGATGTAGGTGAAGTCACGTTTCATGTTGCCGTGGTTGAATACGTCGATCGGCCGGCCTTCGAGGATGGCCTTGGTGAACAGGAAGAGAGCCATGTCCGGGCGGCCCCACGGGCCATACACCGTGAAGAAGCGCAGGCCGGTGGTCGGCAGGCCGTAGAGGTGGCTGTAGGTATGGGCCATCAACTCGTTGGCCTTCTTGGTCGCGGCGTACAGGCTGACCGGGTGGTCGACGCTGTCGTGTTCGGAGAAGGGCATCTTGGTGTTGCCGCCGTAGACGCTGGAGCTCGAGGCATAGACCAGATGCTGGACCTGGTTGTGGCGGCAGCCTTCAAGGACGTTGATGAAGCCCACCAGGTTGCTGTCGACGTAGGCATGCGGATTCTGGATCGAGTAGCGCACACCGGCCTGGGCGGCCAGGTGAATCACCTTGTCGAACTTTTCCGCGGCGAACAGTTTCTCCATGCCGGCGCGGTCGCCCACGTCGAGCTTGACGAAACGGAAGCCCGGCAGGGCAGTCAGGCGCTTCAGGCGGTTTTCCTTGAGCGAGACTTCGTAATAGTCGTTCAGGTTGTCGAGGCCGACGACTTCGTCGCCGCGCGCCAGCAGGCGCAGGGAAGTGGTCATGCCGATGAAGCCGGCGGCGCCGGTAACGAGAATTTTCACGCAATCACCTGAAAGAAAAGGATCATTGGATTTTACCGCAGTGCAGCATCTGCATTTTGCCGTTCGAACATCTTGGCATATTTGAGAAAGCTGTTCATGCAGCCGATGGCGATGTGGATCAGGCCTGGCAAGCCATCACGAAAGCCCTGACGGACGACATAGAATTTGATGAAGCGGACGATGGGGCTCAAGGCCAGGCGCGAGAAAGAGGCACGCTTGCCGGCAGCCAGCGCCATGTCGGCGGCCAGTGACGTGTAGCGGTTCTGCTTGTTCAGGTAGGTGGCCAGGCTTTCGGCCGAGTCGTGCAGCAGATCGCCGGCCAATCTGCCGACGCTGCCAGTGGCGACAACTTTTTCATGGACAGCATCATCCGACCAGCCGGCTTGGCGGCGGTCGAAAAGGCGCAGCGACCAGTCGGGGTAACCTTCGCCATATTTCAGATAGCGGCCGAGAAAGCGGTTGCAGCGGGGGAAGCGATAGGCGCCGTGGGCAGGGTCGGTAAGGGTGCTTTCGATACTGGCTTGCAGTTCCGGCGTTATGCGTTCGTCGGCATCCAGGCAGAGCACCCAGTCGTGGCGGGCGGCATTGACGGCGAACTGCTTCTGTGGCCCGAAGCCGAGCCAGGGCTGGGCGATGATCCGGGCGCCGTAGCGCTCGGCCAGGGCCTGCGTACCATCCGTGCTGCCGGAGTCGACAACGACGATGTCATCGGCAAAATGTGCGCTCTTCAGGCATTCCTCAAGCTGTGCAGCGGCATTGAGGGTGATGATCGCAACGGAGAGCGGCTGACGCGAGGCTGGCATTTATAATTGCGGCTTCGAAAGTTGTGATTTTATCTGCCGATGCGCATTTTGCTCGTGAAAACTTCCTCGCTCGGCGATGTCATTCACAACTTGCCGGTGGTCAGTGACATTCGCCGTCATTTTCCCGATGCTGAAATTGACTGGTGCGTCGAAGAAAGCTTCGCCGCCATTCCTCGCCTGCACCCCGGTGTCCGCGAGATTATTCCGGTTGCCATTCGTCGCTGGCGCAAGCAATTAACAAAAACCGCCACTTGGCGGGAAATCGCTGCATTTCGCCAGCAGATCGCAGCGAAACCCTACGCTGCGGTGATCGATACCCAAGGCTTGCTGAAAAGCGCCCTGCTCGCCCGGCGAGCCAAGGGGCCGCACCTGGGCTACGCTGCTGATTCCGCCCGCGAGCCGCTGGCGGCGCGTTGCTATGACCGTACTTTCCCCATTGCCCGTGATTTGCATGCAGTGGCCCGCAATCGTCTTCTGGCTGCCGCTGCCCTCGGTTATGTCGCCGAGGGCGAGCCGGACTATGGCATTGATACCGTTCCCGGGGCCTTCCCCTGGCTACCGCATCGCCCCTATGTCGTATTCCTGACCGCAACTAGCCGCGATGACAAACTGTGGCCTGAGACCAACTGGCTGGCGCTTGGTCGGCACCTGAACGGTCTTGGCTTCAGCTGTGTTCTGCCGGGGGGCAGCGCCGTCGAGCGTGAGCGGGCGAGCCGCCTGGCCAGTGCCATTCCGGGCGCCGTGGTGGCGCCGGCGATGACCATCCCCGATCTGGCCGGGCTGTTGGCTGGCGCGCGGGCCGTGGTCGGGGTCGATACCGGCCTGACGCACCTGGCGGTGGCCTTGAAAATCCCAACGGTTGCCATCTACACGGCGACCGATCCGGGGCTGACCGGTGTGCTGGGTGCCGGCTTTTATCGCAACCTGGGGGGCAAGGCTCAGATACCGGCAGCCGAGGCTGTGCTTGGCGAGTTGCAGGCGGTGCTGGCCTGATGGCGCGCTTCGCCTACACGCTGCTTCTCTATCTCATCACGCCATTGATCTGGTTGCGCCTGTTGTGGCGTGGCCGCAAGCAGCCGGAGTATTTGCACCATCTTGGCGAGCGCTATGGTTTTTATCCGCAGGCAGCGCCGGAAAAGCTGATCTGGGTACATGCCGTTTCGGTTGGCGAAACTCGCGCCGCGCAACCGCTGATCGACGGCCTGCTGGCTCGCTGGCCTGAACACCGTGTATTGCTCACCGGCATGACGCCGACCGGGCGGGCTGCCGGCTGCGAAGTCTATGGCCATCGGGTGATCCAGGCCTACCTGCCGTACGATTATCCGGGGGCGGTGAGTCGTTTCTTCCGTCATTTCCGCCCAGCTTTCGGGGTGTTGATGGAAACCGAAATCTGGCCCAATCTGCTGACGGGAGCCCAGCATGCCGGCGTGCCGGTCATGCTGGCCAATGCGCGCTTGTCAGTTCGTTCGGCGCGCGGCTACGGACGTTTCCGGGGGCTGGTTGGTCCGGCGTTCGCCAGCCTGTCTGGTGTGATGGCCCAGACGGCCGGCGATGCCGGGCGTCTCGCCAGTCTGGGGGTGAGCGTTGTCGAGGTGTGTGGCAATCTGAAGTTCGATGTCCGTCCGGCGGCCGACAAGGTCGATCTGGGCCGGCAGTGGCGACAGCTTGTCGGCCAGCGCTCGATCTGGCTGGCAGCCAGCACCCGCGAGGGTGAGGAGGAGCTGGTTCTCGATGCCTGGCGTCGCGTGGCCATTCCCGATGCGCTGCTGGTGCTGGTGCCGCGCCATCCACAGCGCTTCGATGAGGTGGCCGGCCTGCTGGAGCAGCGCGGCTTGCGTGTGGCGCGGCGCAGCCAGTCCTTGCCGGACGGCGAAACCGAGGTCTGGCTGGGTGACAGCATGGGCGAAATGGCCGCTTATTTCAGCCTTGCCGATCTTGCTTTTGTTGGCGGCAGCTTGCTGCCGCTGGGCGGGCAAAACCTGATCGAGGCCGCAGCCTGTGGCTGCCCGGTGCTCGTCGGGCCGCATACCTTCAATTTCCTGCAGGCAACCGAGGATGCGATTGCCGCCGGCGCGGCGCGGCGCGTGGCCAATGCCGATGAACTGGGTAGGTGTGTCGATACCTTGTTGCGAGATGGCGAGCATCTGGCCGTCATGCGTGCCGCAGCGAATCAATTCGCTCTGGCGCATCAGGGCGCAGCGGAGCGGATGCTGGATCTTATCGAACGGTGGACGGGTCGAGCAGCGCGTTGATCTGGGCGATATCCTCGTCGCCCAGTGCGCCGGTGACCGATTTCAGGCGCAGTTGCGCCATCAGGGTATCGAGCGTGGCCTTGGCCAGATCGCGGCGGGTAACGTAGACCTGATTCTCGGCGTTCAGCACGTCGATATTGATGCGTACGCCAACCTCATAGCCCAGCTTGTTCGACTCCAGCGCGGATTGCGACGAAACCAGTGCTGCCTTCAGGGCCTTGACCTGGGCCAGGCCATTGGCGACGCCCAGATAGTACTGACGGGCGCCAAGGGCGGCGCCGCGCTTGGCGGCTTCCAGGCCGGATTCGGCGGCGGCCCGGTTGGCGCTGGCTTCTCGCTGGCGGGATGCGGTCAATCCGCCGGAGAAGAGCGGGATGTTCAGTTGCAGGCCGGCATTCTGGTAATCGGTCTCCACATTGCTGCGCGAGAAACTGTTGTAGGCCTTGGAGTGGCCATAGTTGGCCACCACGTCGATGGTCGGGTAGTGGCCGGCGCGTTGCTTGTCCACTTCGCGCGCAGCAATGCTGGCGTTGTATTGCTGGACCTGCACGTTCAGGCTGCCGCTTTCTGCTGCCGCCACCCAGTCGTTCATGCTGCTTGGCTGTGGCGGGGTCAGTTCGGCCGTCTTGCGCAGTTGGGCGAGCGGTCCGGGCTCCTGGCCAACGATGGCTTGCAGCGCGCGCTGCCTGACTTCGAGATCGCTCTCGGCAGCAATTTCCTGGGCGCTGGCCAGATCGAAACGGGCCTGCGCTTCATGTGTATCGGTGATGGTGGCGGTGCCCACCTCGAAGCTCTTCCTGGCAAGTTCCAGTTGCTGTGAAATGGCCTGTTTGTTGGCCTTCACTGCAGACAGGCTTTCCTGAGCGTAGAGCACATCGAAATAGGCTTGCGCGACACGCAGGATCAAGTCCTGGCGGGCCAGGCCAAAATTCGCCTCGGTCTGCGCAACCTGCATCTTCGACTGGTCATAGGCCACCCAGTTCTGCCAGCGGAACAGCGGTTGCGACAGGGTCAGCTGGTAGCCGTTCGAGTTGTAGTTTGGGGAAAACGTCGGACTGCCCTGGGCAGAAATTTGGTTCTCGTTCCACACCGTATTGCCTGACAGGCTCAGGCTGGGCAACAGGCCGGCACGGGCTTGCGGCTGCTTTTCCTGGCCGGCTTCGAGCGTGGCGCGGGCAGCGGCGAAAGTCGGGTCGTTGCTCTGGGCATCCCGATAGACCTGCATCAGGTCGGCAGCACAAAGCGGGGTGGCGATCAGGGGCGAAATCAGCAGCCAGGCGAGTTTTTTCATGCCATCCTCAGTAACGACGCATATTCGGATCGACTTCACCAGCCCAGGCTTCAAGGCCACCCATCAGGTTGTGGACGGAGCCAAAGCCCTTGCGCTCGAGGAACATCGCGACCTGCATGCTGCGACCGCCATGGTGGCAAATCACCACAACATCGCGGCCGGCATCGATCTCTTCGCAGCGCATCGGTACCAGATGCATGGGGATGTGTTGGGAGCCTGCCAGCTGGCACAGCTCCAGCTCCCAAGGCTCGCGTACATCAAGCAGAACAGGTTTGGCCCGTGTATCGTCGGCCAGCCAGGCGGCAAGTTGTTGTACGCGAATCTGTTGCATCAGAAGGTGAAGTTGTCTTTGGCGCCAACCCCATCCAGCGCCGGAATGACGGTCTCGAAGAGGTTGACGGTGTTGTAGGTGCCCTCGGCCGTGCAGGTGATCAACTGCGCTTCCATGACCGGCGCTTCGCCGACGATGACGGTCATGCGACCGCCGACGCGCAGTTGCTTGAGCAGCGAGGGGGAAACGGTTGGCACGGAGCCGGAAACGACAATGGCATCATAGGGGCCGCGGGCAGACCAGCCGTCGACGCCATTGCCCACTTCGACCGTGACGTTAGAAACGCCGGCGCGCTCCAGGTTTTCCTTGGCGAAGGCGGCAATTTCCGGGCGAATTTCGACGCTGATCACGTGCTCGGCCCGGGCGGCCAGCAGGGCAGCCATGTAGCCACTACCCGTGCCGATTTCGAGAACCTTGTCGGTTTTCTTGATGCCGAGTTCCTGCATCATTTTTGCTTCGATTTTCGGTGCCAGCATGATCTGGCCGCTACCGATCGGGATTTCCATGTCGGCGAATGCCAGGTTGCGGTAGGCGGCGGGTGCGAAGTCTTCGCGCTTGACGACAAAGAGCAGGTCAAGAACCTGCTGATCCAGAACCTCCCAGGGTCGGATCTGTTGTTCGATCATGTTGAAGCGTGCTTGCTCGATGTTCATGTGGGTCTCCGCAGGCATAATATTAGCACAAGCTAATATATTGATTCCGACAAAAGGAAATTATACCCGAGTCTCCTTTTCCGTCCCGCGCAAACCATGGCGCAGCAGATCCATGTGTATCTGCAGGTAAGTTTCCGGATGGACCTCGCTGTTTTCGCAGCAATTCATCGAATATCGCCAGATCAACAGCATCAGGATGGGGGCAATGACCACATCGATGGTTGTTTCGACGTCCATTTTGCGAAATTCGCCGCTCTCCATGCCGCGCAGCAGTGCGCTGCCGACCAGGGCGCGGCCCCGGTTGATGACGTTCTGGTAGTAGAAGCGCGCAAGGTCGGGAAAGTTGCGTGCTTCGGCAACCATCAGTTTTGGGATGCCGGCATATGCGGTCTGGCCGATCTTGGTCCACCAGTTGGCGAGCAGTATCTGCATCAGGTCGAAGTTGCTGCCGCGGTGCTGGGCGGCTATGGCCTCGTTTTCGACGATGACCGGGATGACGCCTTCCTGGATCACCGCCTTGAAGAGTGCTTCCTTGTTCTCGTAATAGAGATAGAGCGTGCCCTTGGCCACGCCGGCGCGGGAAGCGACATCTTCCAGGCGTGTGGCAGCGAAGCCCTTTTCGACAAAAAGCTCAAGCGCTGCGGCTAGCAGTTCTGAGGGGCGGGCTTCCTTGCGGCGTTTGCGGAGAGGCGGAGCGGAGGACATTGGTAACTTAATGACTTTATGGTCATTAAGTTACCATCGCGTTTCCGCTCAGGTCAACGACCTTCCTTGATCAGGCGGCCGCCGGAAGGCTGGATCGGCCGGGCATTGTTGCGATACAGGCGGCCGAAGATGTTGATCTGGTCGGCCGAGACTTGTACCGGCTGCTTCATGACCAGCCACAGTACACCTTCCGAGCAGGGCGGCGTGGTCAGCGAGCCCATGTAGGTGTAGTAGTTGCGCGAGGTCGGCAGCAGGGTGTTCAGGTCGACCGTGGCGCTCGGCGGAGAAACCGGCATGTTCTTTTCCAGCGGCATGTGGTTCCACAAAGTCTGGATGAACGGGTTTTCGTTGCCGCGCTCGAGCAGGACAGCGACCACGGCAAGCTGGCCTTCATCGGATTTATGAACGAGATGTACGACCATGTCGAAACGCTGGCCATTGATCTTCTCTTCCGACGGGCGATGGAAGTGGAACTGAACCAGTTCGTAGGTCTTGCCCGTCAATGAGATCGACCCTTCTCCCACCTCGACCTGCACCGTATGGCCGTTGTCGATGATGCGGAAGGTCGACGGCTGATAATTGAACTTGATCGGTTCGAGGTCAACCTTGATGCCATCCTTGATGTCGATCGGCGACTGGCGCTCGCCGATGGCGCAGGCCTTGTTCTGCGGGTCGAGCTTGCTCCAGTTTTCCGGCCCCCCCATGCCTTCATAGGCCCAGTGGATATGTGCGTGCTGAACAGCGGGCTCGCTGTGCGCCAGTTCGAGCATGTAGCCGTCGGACTTGCTGGTTTTCCTCGGCCTGGGTGCAGTTGCCGGGGTGGTATGCACAACGACGGTCCTCGCTTTTGCCGGCGCCGGTGCAGCAACGGGGGTAGCGGGTTTTGCCGCGGCTGGCGGCGGGGCTGCTGCTTCCTTGGCTGGTTCACGGGGCGCTTCAGCGGCTGCCTTCAGGTTGGGACGAATCGACGGAATGGCCGCCGGCTCGGCATCCTTGGCCGGTGAATCGGACGCCTTGATCGCCGCCGGTTTCTCGGCCTTGGCCATTTCCTTCTTGACCACGGCCTCGTTGGCGGCCTTCAGTTCGTTGCCCGCCTCGTTGGCCTTCTTGACCAGCTCCGCCTGGTTTTCCCTGGGGGGGC
Organism: Dechloromonas sp.; assembly: GCA_016790885.1. Taxonomy (GTDB): domain Bacteria; phylum Pseudomonadota; class Gammaproteobacteria; order Burkholderiales; family Rhodocyclaceae; genus Azonexus. Next base: position 9,129 of record JAEUOE010000026.1, read on the forward strand.
GGCAGACCTCGCGCAGCACCTTGTCGTCCAGCGTGCCTGAGCGTACGGGCAACTCGGCCCCCCTGATGTCTTCCTCGCGGATGACGTCGCTCTCGTTCTTCTTGAAAATGCGCTTGATGGTATTGGCGCTGCGCGTACCGCAGTCGTAGCGGGTGATTGCTTCGATGACGCGGTAACCGGCGCCGGATTTGCCGTCGATCAATTCCTTTTCGAGGACGACGCGGCCCTGGGCCTGTACCGAGTTCCCTTCGCGCTTCAGGCTGGTACGGTCCAGTTCGATGCGCTTTCCGGGCTCGGAAGAAATAACCTGCCAGGTCGGAGCAGCAGTGGCCGTCCATGGCAACAGGGCGAGCAGGCCGGCAATGATCAGTAAGCGCATCTGGGTTCCTCGTTATTCTTTAAATTCCGCGTCTTGTCGAAGATATTTCGGCTGCTTTCTGAAAATCTTGAGCGGGATTTGTCATTCCTTGCATTTTGCCTGTGTTTCCAGTAACTTGCAGCCTCTCGTTAGGGGTGTCGCCGGCGACGGATGACTGAGAAATACCCTTCGAACCTGACCGGGTCATGCCGTCGTAGGGAAACGAACGCTGGTATGGAACCAGTGTGCTCCCTGCCCGTCTTACCCGGCTGTAATCACGCACGGAGCTTCCATGAACGCCAAAGACACCTTCCTCGCCGCCAATGCCCACGTCGACGAGGCCGCCATCCAGCCGCTGCCGAATTCCCGCAAGGTTTACATCGAGGGTTCGCGCCCGGATATCCAGGTGCCGATGCGCGAAATCAGCCAGGCCGATACGCCGACCGGCATGGGCGGTGAGCAGAACCCGCCGATCTTCGTGTACGACTGCTCCGGCCCCTACTCCGACCCGGCCGCCAGGATCGACATCCGTTCCGGCCTTCCTGCTTTACGTGCCCAGTGGATCGCCGAGCGCGGCGACACCGATGAACTCTCCGACCTGACTTCCGAATACGGCCGCCAGCGCGCTGCCGATCAGGCCCTCGACGAACTGCGCTTCCCCGGCCTGCACCGCAAGCCACGCCGCGCCAAGGCCGGTGCCAACGTGTCGCAGATGCACTACGCCCGGAAAGGGATCATCACGCCGGAGATGGAATACGTTGCCATCCGCGAAAACCTCAACCGCCGCGCCTACATCGAATCCCTCAAGGCGACTGGTCCGCTGGGCGACAAAATGGCCAAGCTGCTCGGCCGCCAGCACCCGGGCCAGAACTTCGGTGCCAGCATTCCCGAAGAAATCACCCCGGAATTCGTGCGCAGCGAAGTCGCCCGCGGCCGCGCCATCATCCCCAACAACATCAACCACCCGGAAAGCGAGCCGATGATCATCGGCCGCAACTTCCTGACCAAGATCAACGCCAACATCGGCAACTCGGCGCTCGGCTCGTCCATTCAGGAAGAAGTCGAGAAGATGACCTGGTCGATCCGCTGGGGCGGTGACACGGTGATGGACCTGTCCACCGGCAAGAACATCCACGAAACCCGCGAGTGGATCATCCGCAACAGCCCGGTGCCGATCGGCACCGTGCCGATCTATCAGGCGCTGGAAAAGGTCAACGGCAAGGCCGAGGACCTGACCTGGGAAATCTTCCGTGACACGCTGATCGAACAGGCCGAGCAGGGCGTCGATTACTTCACCATCCACGCCGGCGTGCTGCTGCGCTACATCCCGATGACCGCCAACCGGATGACCGGGATCGTGTCGCGTGGCGGTTCGATCATGGCCAAGTGGTGCCTGGCGCACCACAA
>JAEUOE010000048.1 GCA_016790885.1 Dechloromonas sp.
CCCTCGTCCACCGCCCGCATGGCGGCCAGCATGTACGGCGCCAGCACGGCGTTGACCAGGAAGCCGGGGGCGCTCTTGACCGGCAGCGGCAGCTTGTCGATCTGCTTGACGAAGGCGCAGGCGGCCTGCACGGCAGCCGGATCGGCGCCTTCGGCCTCGACCACTTCGACCAGCGGCATCATCGATACCGGGTTGAAGAAGTGGATGCCGACCAGGCGTTCCGGTCGTTGCAGCACGGTGCGCAGGTCTTCCAGCTTGAGGCTGGAGGTGTTGGTGGCGAGTACGGCACCGGGCTTCATGCGTGGCTCCAGAGCGCGGAACAGCGCATGCTTGGCCTCGACGTTCTCGAAGATGGCTTCGATGATCACGTCGGCGTGCGGCACGCCGTCGCCTTGCGGGTCGGGAATCAGGCGGTCGAAGGCGGCGCGGGCCTTGAGGGGGTCGCGCAGTTTCTTGGCGAATAGCGACTGCGCCCGTTTGAGGGCCGGAGCGATACGCTCCAGGGCCTGATCCTGCAGCGTCACGGTCATGCCGCGCAGGGCACACCAGGCGGCAATGTCGCCGCCCATCACGCCGGCGCCGATGACATGCACGCGCCGGGCCTTGAAATCGGAGTCCTTGCCGAAGCCCTTCAGGCGCTCCTGCAGGCCGAAGACGCGCACCAGGTTGCGGGCGGTCGGCGAGGAAATAATGCGATCCACCACTTCCGGCGCAGCCAGCGCGTTGCCGTCGTGCTTCTGCCACAGGTCGATGATCGCGTACGGGGCCGGATAATGCTGCGGCCGCGCCTTCCTGGCCACCTGCTTGCGGGCGCCATTGGCGACGACGCTTTTCAGCGGACCATTCATCAGCTTCTGCATGAAGGGCAACGGGCGGCGCGGCTGGCCGGAGACAACCAGCTGGCGAGCGGCCATTTCCATGACGCGGGGCGGCACGCAATCGTCGGCCAGGCCCATCTTCTTCGCCCGTTTGGCATCGAGCGTCTTGCCGGTCAGCATCATGTCCAGCGCGGCGGCCGGGCCGACCCGCTTGGGCAGGCGCAACATGCCGCCCCAGCCGGGGAAGATGCCGAGCATGACCTCAGGCAGGCCCATCTTGGTGCCCGATTCGTCGACCGCCAGCAGGTAGCGGCAGGCCAGCGCTAGTTCCAGGCCGCCGCCCAGGCAATGGCCACGCACCAGCGCCAGGGTCGGGTACTTGACGGCTTCCAGGCGGTTGAACAGCTTCCAGCCGCGCTCAACCAGGGCACGGCCCTTCTCGGCGGTATCGAGCTGGGAGAATTCCGAAATATCGGCGCCGGCGATAAAGCCCGCCTCCTTGCCGGAGCGGATGATCAGGCCCTTGGGCGGATAGACGTCGAGTTGGTCGAGCAGCGAAGAAAACTCGCGCAGCACCTCGGCCGACAGCGAATTGGCGGATTCCCCCGCCTTGTCCAGGGTGGCTGTGGCGATGCCTTGCGCATCGACGTCCAGCCGCCAGTGTTGCAGATTCACATTCATTGCATTGTCCTCAATGGGCCTGGTGGCCACGGGCGGCAAAGGCCAGCGACAGGGCGCCCGGCCCGACATTGACGGCCGCCGTCTTGCTCATCGGCGACACGTGGATTTCGACGCCGTTGTCCTCGGCGGCCTTGGCCAGGCGCTGATAGCCCGGCATGCGGGTGACCATGACAGGTTCGCCACCGTAGCTGATGCAGATGCTCGGCGCGTCCAGCCCGTCGCCGATGCGCTTGACCGCCTTGTCGAACAACTGCTCGACACCGGCCGTGAAACCGCGCACCTTGTCCACCGTCGTCGTCACGTCGCGGTGGCAGTGCAGGATGGGCTTGACATCCAGCCAGGTACCCAGCGTGTAGGAACTCCAGCCCAGGCTGGTATCGCCCTTTTTCGAGGCCCGCTTGTAAATATGGAAGAGATCGGCCGGCACCAGGTAGGTATGGGTTTCGTCGATCAACTGTTTCAGGCGTGCACCGATTTCGCTGGGCAAGCCGCCCAGGCGGATCAGCCGTACAGCTTCGGCGACCGGCACAGCCTGGCCGGTGAACAGGTTGCGCGTGGAAAACACGGCCAGCCCGAAACGCTCTTCCATGCCGGCGTCGCGACGGATGGCCTTGTATTTGGTGAGAATCGCCCGCGAGGCCTGCATCGCGTGATCAAAAATCGGACTGCGCGTACTGGTGATGGTCAGGCAGAACACATAGTCATAATCGAGCACCAGGCGTTCGAGAAACAGACGCTCGATCTGCGCCACCGAGTAGGGAATCGACTCGGCAAAATCCTCGCTCTTGCGATCCAGATGCCGGGCGTAGAAGGCCTGCGTTTCCTCGGGGTGACGCCGGTCCTCGATCAGCGCGTCGCCGATGCGCAGGGTGATCGGCATGATCAGCACGCCGTGCTGGTCCAGAAATTCACGCGGCAGGTCGCAGGCGGAATCGACAACGATACCGATCCGCATGTCAGTTCAGGCTCTCGACCAGCATGGCGCCGCCCAGGCCGCCGCCGATACAGATGGTGGCAATGCCGCGCCGGGCCTGGTTGCGGCGCAGCACATGCAGCAGATGCAGCACGATGCGCGCCCCCGAGGCACCGACCGGATGGCCGACCGAGACGGCGCCGCCATCGACGTTCAGGCGATCTTCCGGGATTTCGCCCAGCGCCCCCGGCAGATCGAGCTGCTCGCGGCAATAGGCATCGTCCTTCCAGGCCGCCTGGCAAGCCAGCACCTGGGCGGCGAAGGCCTCGTTCAGTTCCCAGTAATCGATGTCGGCCAGGCTCAGGCCGTGGCGCTGCAGGATGGGGGTTGATGCATGCACCGGGCCGAGACCCATCTGCTCCGGCTCCAGGCCGGCCCACTCGCTGTCGACGATCTTGCCAATCGGCTTGAGGCCCCATTTCTGCACGGCCTCTTCCGAAGCGAGCAGCACCCAGGCAGCGCCATCGGTAATCTGCGAACTATTGGCGGCGGTGATGTTGCCGTACTTCTTGTCGAAGAAGGGCTTCGGCTTGGCCATGCCGGCCAGCGTCGCATCGGCCCGCACGCCGTCATCCTCGGCATAGACATTCCCCTGCCCGTCGACCACCGGCACGATCTCGGCCAGATGCCCGGCTTGCCGGCCGGCGATGCTGCGCTGGTGGCTGCGCACGGCGAATTCGTCCATCTGCTGCCGGCTGATGCCAAACTTCCACGCCAGGTTCTCGGCTGTCTGGCCCATCAGCAAGCCAACCACCGGGTCGGTCAGGCCCTTCATCAGGCCGATAACCGGCGTCAGCAACATGGCCGGACGCAGCTTCAGGAAGTGCTGCAGCTTCTGGCCGGCGGTGCGCAGCGACATCATGCCGGCGAACCAGCGCACCATCGCATCCGAGTACAGCAGCGGTGCCCGCGACAGGGCATCGACACCACCGGCCAAGACCAGCTCGGAACGCCCGCACTGGATGTTGGCGATGGCCGAATCGATGGCCTGCATGCCGGAGGCGCAGTTGCGCATCACCGTCCAGCCCGGCACCTTCTTGCCGCAGCCGAGGCGCAGCGCGACCATGCGGCCGATATTCGTTTCATCTGGCGACGGCGCGGCACAGCCGAGGATCACTTCGTCCAGGTCGGACGGCTCGAACGGCTGGCGCAGCAACAGCGCCCGGCCAGCCTGGGTGGCCAAGTCGGAAGCCGCAAACGGTCCCGGCCCCTTCTGGGCTTTCAGGAACGGCGTGCGAGCGCCGTCGACTACATAGATCGTTTTCATGTCAAAACCTTTCACCGCAAAGACGCTGAGACGCAAAGGTTTCGCAAAGGAAATTCATCGAGCGAATCTCTTGGCGTCAACTTGGCGTCTTCGCACCTTTGCGTCGAATCGTTACCTCAAGCAGCCATGCGGCACTCGGCCGGCTTGTTGGCGGTGGCGACGTTGTAGTCGAACGGGAAATCATCGACATGCACCACGATGTCGCGCAGGTGGTTGCGATGCTTCATCACCTCATATTCCGCTGCCGAAATCACCCCAGCCTCGAAGGCAACGATGGCGATATCGCGCACGTTGGCCTGCGGGTTGTTGTCGAAACGGCCATCCTTTTCGGCGGCGCGAATCTTGGCCTCGATCGGCTCGGCTTCCAGCGTTGCCTTGAGCGCGAGTTCGATGGCGCCGACCGGCTCGTTCTCGACCAGCGGCAGGAAGCATTCGGCGGTCAGGCGATCGCGGGTGGCGGACGGCGCGATCAGTGACTTGGCAACCTGGTGGCCCACTTCGTCGGACGGCACGACATAAGGATGGCCCCACGGGAAGATGATGCGATTGACCACCCCGGCAATGACGCGCACCGGGAAGTTGGCGATGACACCATCGAAGGCTTGCTGCGCCTTGTACATGGCGTCCCAGATCGCCCAGTGCGCCAGCGCGGCATCTTCCTTCTTGCGGCCTTCGGCTTCGTAGCGCTTCAGGGTGCAGGAGATCAGGTACATCTGGGCCAGGATGTCGCCCAGGCGGGCAGACAGCTTCTCGCGGCGCTTGACGCTGCCGCCCAGCACCAGCAGCGACACGTCGGACAGGAAGGCAAAGGCGGCCGAGAAGCGGGTCAGTTGCTGGTAGTAGCGCTTCATTTCCGGCGCCACATCGGCATTGATGCCAACGAAGTGCGAGCCGGTCATGCCCAGCCAGAGGGCGCGCAGGCAATTCTTGATGGTGAAGCCGATGTGGCCGAACAATGCCTTGTCGAAATCGACCAGGCCCTTCTTCGCATCCGGATTCTGCGCTGCCTGCATTTCCGGCAGCAGGTAGGGATGGCAGCGAATGGCGCCCTGGCCGAAGATGATCAGCGAACGGGTCAGGATGTTGGCGCCTTCAACGGTAATCGCCACCGGCACCTGCTGGTAGGCACGGCCAAGGAAGTTGTTGGGGCCGAGGCAGATGCCCTTGCCGCCGATAACATCCATGCCGTCATTGACCACCTGGCGGGCGCGCTCGGTGACGTGGTACTTGGCGATGGCGGAAACGACCGACGGCTTCTCGCCGAGATCGACGGCACCGGCCGTCATCTTGCGCACGGCATCCATCATGTAGGTGTAGGCACCGATGCGGGTCAATGCCTCCTCGACGCCTTCGAACTTGCCGACGGCCATCTTGAACTGCGAACGGACGCGGGCATAGCCGCCGACGGCGCGGGCTGTCATCTGCGCCATGCCGGTATTGGACGACGGCAGCGAGATGGAACGACCGGCGGCCAGACACTCCATCAGCATGCGCCAGCCCTGCCCGGCCATCTTTGGGCCGCCAATGATGAAGTCCAGCGGCATGAATACTTCCTTGCCGCGCGTCGGGCCGTTCATGAACATGGCGTTGAGCGGGAAGTGGCGGCGGCCGGTATCGACACCCGGGTGGTCGTAGGGGACCAGCGCACAGGTGATGCCGATGTGCTTCTTGTCGCCCAACAGGCCGTCCGGATCGAACAGGTGGAAGGCCAGGCCGAACACCGTGCACACCGGGGCCAGCGTGATGTAGCGCTTGTCCCAGCTGACGCGCATGCCCAGAACTTCCTTGCCCTGGTACAAGCCCTTGCAGATCACGCCGGTATCGGGAATGGAGGCCGCGTCGGAACCGGCCCACGGGCTGGTCAGCGCGAAAGCCGGCACCTCGATGCCCTTGGCCAGGCGCGGCAGGTAGTGGTTCTTCTGCTCCTCGGTGCCGTAGTGCAGCAGCAGTTCGGCCGGGCCGAGCGAGTTGGGCACCATGACCGATACCGACAGCGCGGAGGAACGCGTCGACAGCTTGGTCACCACCTGCGAGTGGGCGTAGGCCGAGAATTCCAGGCCGCCGTACTTCTTCGGGATGATCATGCCGAGGAAGCCCTTGTCCTTGATGTAGCGCCAGGCTTCGTGCGGCAGATCGTAGAGTTCGTGCGTCACCTTCCAGTCATCGACCAGGCGGCATGCTTCCTCGCATTCGTTATCGAGGAAGGACTGCTCGGCCGGTGTCAGCTTGGGCACTGGATAGGCGTGCAGCTTCTTCCAGTCCGGCTTGCCACGGAACAGCTCGCCCTCCCACCAGACGGAACCGGCCTCGAGCGCATCGCGCTCGGTATCGGACATCTGCGGCAGCACCTTGCGGTAGGCTGAAAAAATGGGCCGGGTGATCACCGCCCGGCGCAGCGGCCGGATGGCGAACAGCCCGGCCAAAACCACCAGGATGGTGATGCCCAGCAGAGGGATCGGGTTGTCTAGCATTGCTGTCTCCTTTTAAGGTCTTGTGTTTTTGGGCTGCTTATTTGCCGACAGCCTCGGCATCGGAAAACTGGGGCAAGGGGGCGCGCAGGCCGCCGAGCAGGAAGGACATCAGGCGCGGCACCAGGCGGTCGAGGCGATCGGTGGCATCGGCTTCCTCGATCTGCCAGTCGGTTACCACGCGCAAGGCGTCGGTACCGGCAATGGCGTAGGAGGTGGCGCCGAGCATGAAATGAAAGCGCCAGACGATTTCGGCCTTCGGCACGTCGGGCAGCGCCTTGAACAGCGCTTCCTTGTAGCGATCAATGACCTCGCTGTATTCATGGGCGAAAAAGGCCCGGATGAATTCCGAGGGATCGGTCAGCATGCGACCAAGCAGGCGCAGGAAGGTGATGCCGCCGCGCCGCTCATCATCGGCCATGCGCAACAGGGTACCGAAGAAGCCATCGACGATTTGCGACGGCTTGAGCGGCTTGCCGTCTGCTTCGGCCTCCATGGCGTTGAGGACGCGCATTCGTTCGTCGTTGAGCCAATCCAGGCGGCGGCGGAACACTTCCTGGACCAGCGCCTCCTTGGAACCTAAGTGGTAATTCACCGCGGCAAGATTGACCCCAGCCTCACCGGTAATCTGGCGCATCGACGTGCCTTCGTAGCCGTGCGCCATGAACAGGCGCTCTGCGGCATCGAGAATGCGTTCGCGGGTATCGGGCGAGCGGACTTCCGCCATGGGGTTCTCCTATGATTCATACGTTCGTTTGAATCATAGGGAAAACAAAAACGCAATGCAAGCGTTTTCAGGAATTGTGCTGGCCAATGAAGGCGATGAGCTGATCGGCCGGTAATGGGCGGCTGAACAGATAGCCCTGCCCCATGTCGCAGCCGCTGCGCTTCAGGTAGCTCAGTTGCTCGTCGGTTTCGATGCCTTCCGCCACCACCTTCTGGCCCAGGCTGTGGGCGAGGCCGATGGTCGCGCCGCAGATGACCGAGCCATCGGTGTCATCGCCGATCTCGCTGACGAAGGAGCGGTCGAGCTTGAGGTGGTTGATCGGGAACATGTGGAGATAACTCAAGGACGAATAGCCGGTGCCGAAATCGTCGATGGCGATACTGATTCCCATGTCGTGCAATAGATCGAGAATGCGCACGGTTTCGGTCGGCTGCTCCATCGCCGCCGATTCGGTGATCTCGAACATCAGGTTTTCGGCCTTCAGTTCGAAGGCCTCCATGATGCCGCGGACCAGCATGGGCAGATTGCCATTGCGCATCTGGATAGCGGAAATGTTGATCGCCATGCGCAGGCTGTCCAGTCCGGCCTCGCGGAAATCCGCCAACTGGCGACAGGCGGCCCACAGCACCCACTCGCCGATCGGCTGGATCAAGCCGGTCTCTTCGGCAATGCCGATGAAACGCCCCGGCATCAGCAAGCCCTTCTCGGGATGCTGCCAACGCACCAGCGCCTCGACACTGCACACCCGGCCGCTCGCCAGGTCGATGACCGGCTGGTAGTGCAGGCAGAACTCGTCGTTGGCCAGCGCCAGGCGCAGGCTGTGTTCGATCTTCAGCCGGTCGATGGCGGCATCGTTCATTTTCTGGTCGAAGAACTGGAAGTTGTTCCGCCCGGCCATCTTGGCGTGGTACATGGCGGCATCGGCATTCTTCATCAGCGTCTCGCCATCGACGCCATCGGTGGGATAGATGGCGATACCGATACTCGGCGATGTGTACAGGTCGAGGCCGCCGATCTGGTAGGAACGGCCAACGTTGAAAACCAGCTTTTCGGCCACGAGGGCAATCGCCGAACTGTGGTCGATGCCGGTCAGCATGATCACGAACTCGTCGCCACCGAGGCGGGCGACGATATCGCTGTCGCGCACGGTTTCCTGCAGGCGGTGCGCCACTTCGATCAGCAACTCGTCGCCGACATGATGGCCCAGGGTGTCGTTGATCACCTTGAAACGGTCGAGGTCGATAAAGAGCAGCGCCACCCGCGAGCCATCCCGCCGGGAAGCCGCCAGCGCCTGATCGAGATGACCCTTCAGGCTGAAGCGGTTGAACAGGCCGGTCAGTACGTCGTGGTGGGCGATATGGTGCAGGCGCTCCTCGGCCGCCCGTTCGGAGGACACATCGGTGAAATGCGCCACGTAGTAACGCACGCCGCCGTTTTCGTCGCGGATCACCGAGATCGACATCCACTTCGGATAAACCCCGCCATCCTTGCGCCGATCCCATATCTCGCCTTGCCAGAAGCCACTTTCATTCAGGCTGTTCCACAGGTGCGCATACTCGTCGGCGGAGGTTCGTCCGGCCGACAGGAAACGTGGATTGCGCCCGACCACCTCGGCCTCCTCGTAACCGGTCAGCCGCGTGAAGGCAGGGTTGACGGTGACGATGCGGTTCTCGGCATCGGTGATCAGGATCGCCTCGCCGCTGTACTGAACCGCACTGGCCAGCAGCAGCATCTGCGACATCATCTCCTGCTCGCTGGTCACATCCTGCGAGGTGCCGATGATGCGCCGCGGCGTGCCATCGGCCGCGTACTCGCACTCGCAGCATTCGAGAACATACTTGACCCGCCCATCGGGCAGGAGCAGGCGATGTTTAAGAGAGGCCGGCTGACGGGTGGCGATCGAATCCATCAACACCTTGTGGGTGTTCTCCTGGTCTTCCGGATGCACCCGCGCCATGAAATCGTCGTACTTCGCCGCCGGACGCAGCGAGTCGGGAAGTTCGAAAATGCGGAACAGCTCGGCCGAACAGCGAACGTTCATGCTCGGCAGTTCGATCTCCCAACTCCCGAGTTGCGCAATGCGCTGGGCGGAATTGAGGCGTTCGTCGTTGCGCAGCAGATCCTGCGCAACGGCGTGCTCGCGGCGCTGCGAGCGATACAGCCCGACGACAACGGCCACCAGGCTGACGAACAACAGGCTGCCGAGCAAGGCGACAAACACGATACGCCGGCGCCAGGCAGCCATGACATCCTGTTCGGACAAGCCGGCCAGGACGTAGAACGGATAGTTTTCGAGCACGCGATAGCCATAGACCCGCTCGATACCATCGGCCTGCGCCTTGAATTCGAGCACACCGCGCCGCTCGCCGGCCTTGAGGTGGCGCACGATGGGATGGGCGCCATCGAGTGCGCGGTTGACCTCGTCCGGGGCGGGGGGATGGCGGACGACCAGCGTCTGCAGGTCGCTGCGCCGGATGACCAGCGCCCCCGACTCGCCCAGACGAACCGATTTGAACAACGCTTCGAAGTAGGCAAGGTCGATCGCCGCACTGACAACACCGATGAAACGGCCGTCAGCAGAACGGATGGCGCGGGCCGCGGCCAGCGTCGAGCGGCCGGTGATCCGGGAGGAGATGACCTCGGAGAACACCAGGCCCGCCGCGCCGTTGTCCTTGAGCATCCTGAAATAGGCGCGATCGGCCAGATTGGCATACTCACCCCCGCCCGAACGATAGAGGAGCCCCCCGTCGGCATCGATGATGCGGAAACCGAAGACCTCGGGAAAGGCATGGCGGGCGCGCTCCAGTTCTGCCTCGATCGCCGGCCGGAAGCGCTCCACGCTGCCTGGCCTGAAAGCCTCGGCAGGGACGCGCACGGCCATGTCGTCGAGGGTCGATTCGACACGCCGCAAGGTCGCATCGAAACGCGCCTCCAGCAACTCCGCCTGGCTGCTCGCCACCGAGCGCGCCTCGGCCCACACATCCTGATAGGCCGACCACAAAACGTAGGCGAGCAGAATAAAGCCAGCGCCCACCAGGGAAATCAGGGCAATCCACGGATGGTACCCATAGCGGGCATCCTGCTTAGGCATTGTCTCCACTCGCCAACGCTTCTCGTTAGAATTTCAGGATATTCTGCTCAGCCGGGGGCCGAATTGCAATCCAGAACGGGAAGCGGTAGGGGATTTCGCTGTCGATACACCAAAAAACGACAGTTTACGTCGCCACGGGTCTTGTATTCCGGCAACTGGCGGACCGTTTCGCTTTCGATAAGCCAGCCGCTCAGATCGATCTCTTCCGGAAAACGCGAATCGCCATCGAAGGAACGCTCGATCCGCGTCAGGTAGAAGCGCTCGCAATAGCGCCAGGCGGCGGCATAGACCGAGGCTCCGCCAATCACGAAGACCGACTTGCCAGTGGCCAGCGCGGCGCGCAGCCCGGCCTCGACCGAATCCACCCGCCGGCAACCCGGCCGCAGTTGCAGATCGTCACGCCGCGACACGATGAAGGAATCGACCGGCACCACATCCATCGATTCGTAGGTCAGGCGGCCGATGACCAGGGCGGCGCCATCCACCGTCTGCTCGAAATACGCCAGCTCCTCGGGAATATCCCATGGCAGCCAGCCATCGAGGCCGATCATGCCGTTCGCCGATACGGCACCGATCGCCGAAATCATCGCTGGCTCTTTTGCCATTGCTCGCGCGTCATGGACAAGGAAATGGCCGGCGTTCCCTGGCCGTTATAGACATGCGGCTTGTGCATCGAAATAAACGCAGAGGTCACGATCGGCATGCCGAAAATGGCATCCATGACTTCCAGGATGCTCGACTCCAGGCAGATGCAGTGATCGTTTTGCTCCAGCTTGCGAATAGCCAGGAAGATCACCTCGTAATCGACCACCTGGCGGATATCGTGTGGATCGGCGATGGCATCCATCGGCGCCCAGGCATCGGCGTGCACCAGCACGGCCTGCGGCCCATGTTTTTCAAGCGGATTGCACCCGGTCCG
>JAEUOE010000052.1 GCA_016790885.1 Dechloromonas sp.
TTTTCGCAAGCAGCTGGGCTTGCCGGCAGAGCTGGCCGCGCAATGGCACGTCGTCAGCGACAGCGAAAACCAGATCAGCATCCTGCTCGACCTGGTGCAAATGGAGAACCCGGACCTGCTGGTCGTCGGCAGGCATGGCGGCAGCGAGATGGATGAACGCTTCTTCGGCAGCGCTGCCGAAAACCTTCTCTATCACGCCAATTCCAACATCCTGCTGGTGCCCTGAGCGGACCGGGGGCTTGACCTGAAGGCGGCGTTCCTGCGGCTTCCTTCAGGTTCGGGCGGCTGACGCGGTCAATCCGCCTTGCCGACCCGCAACGCAGCGAAGATCGCCAGCGTCTGGAAAACGGCGATGCCGATCAGGACACTGCCGAAGCGCCGGGCGTCCATCAACCCGCCGAAGATGACCGGGGCCAGGGCCAGGCCGAGGTCGAGACCGGAATAGACGAAACCATAGACCCGCCCGTAGGCGGCCTTGCCGAAGCGGGCAGTGGCCGCCTTGCGCACCAGCAGGTCGCGCGAGGGGCCGGCGACGCCGGTGCAGAAGCCGATGCCGCCCATCAGCGGCAGGATGGCCCAGCCGGGCAGCAGGCCGCTGGCGAGCAGCATGGCCAGGCAGGCGGCGAGGCCGAGGGCAGCGGTGATCAGCCATTCGTGGGCCTGCCTTTGAGCCAGGAAACCGCCGAGGATGATGCCGGCCGCGCCGCCGACCAGGTAGGTGGACAGGGCAAGGGCGGCGGTGGTCAGCGACAGGCCGTAGAGTGCCTGCAGGATGGGGCTGGCGAAGTTCTGGATGACGCCGAACGCGGCCGTGATCAGGAAGAAGAACAGGAAGCACAGCCAGACGGCGCGTGAACCGAGGAAGGCGAAGGTGGAGCCTGTTTCTTCGGCCAACTTGGCAGCTGCGTGCTCGGCCGGTTCGGCAATGACGCGGTGGCGCCAGGCGAGCAGGGCGAGGGCAGCGACTGCGACGCCACTGGCGCCGAGCGCGGCAGTCCGCCAGTCGAAGGCCGTGGCCAGCCCGGTCATGAAGAGCGGCGCGGCTGCCCAGCCGAGGTTGCCGGACAGCCCATGCACCGAAAAGGCATGGCCGAGGCGGGCCGGCGATACGCGGTGATTGAGCACGGTGAAGTCGGCCGGGTGAAAGACGGCATTGCCCAGCCCGGCGAAGGCGGCAGCAGCGACCAGCATCGGATAGCCGGTGGCGAAGTGGAGGGTGATACCGGCCAGCGCGAAGCAGGCAATGCCGCCGGCCAGCACGCGGGCAGCGCCGAAGCGGTCGACCAGGAAGCCGGCCATGGCCTGGCCGATCCCGGAAACGATGAAGAAGACCGTGGTCGTCGCCCCGATGCCGGTGAAGCTGAGGCCGAACTCCGGCATCAGCCAGGGAAAGAGCGTCGGCAGCAACAGGTGGAAGAAATGCGAGACACCGTGCACGAAGCCGATCAGGGTGATGACTTCGAGATCCTGGCTGGCGGCTGGCGGGGGCAGGGCGGCGGCGGTCATGGTCGGACGGACAGGCGGAAGGGGCGCGAGTTTAGACCCAAGTAGCCCATCAGTGCGCACCCTTCGTCGAAGAAAGTACTATTGAAATCCGGAAAATCCACTGCCGAGGTGCAGAGGTTCACGGAGAAAAAAAAACGGGAAACAAATGCTTACCTGCCGCCCGGACGGGGCGCCCGCTTCGATTCTCTTCGCGTTACCTTGGCGCCTTCGCGCCTTGGCGGTGGGGGGGCTGCCTTTCCAGCACCACCGGCTATTCGTCCCGGTCCAGCGCCAGCGATGCCGAGTTGATGCAGTAGCGCAGGCCGGTTGGCGCCGGGCCATCGGGGAAGACGTGGCCAAGGTGGGCGCCGCAGTCGTGGCAGGTGACTTCGGTGCGGACCATGCCGAAGCTGTGGTCGGTGTGCTCGTCGATCAGGCTTGCGTCGTTCGGGGTGTGGAAGCTCGGCCAGCCACAGCCGGCGTCGAACTTGGTTTCGGATCGAAAGAGCGGGGCGCCGCAACAGATGCAGCGGTAGGTGCCGCTCTCCTGGCAATCCCAATAGCAGCCGGTGAAGGCGCGTTCGGTGCCTTTCTGGCGGGTGACGTGGAACTGCGTTTCATCCAGCTGGGCGCGCCACTCGGCGTCGGTTTTCTCGATTTTGGCCATGCCTGTCTCCGGGGTAAGTGGTCGGTGTGACCGGTAAACTGGGCTATGATTCAATGATTCCGGAGGATATAGCACATGAACCCCACACCTTTGACTGAAGCCGATTTCGATCGGCTCGAACAATTGCTCGAACATGAAGTTTTTCAGGGCGACGCGATGCGTCTCGATGAAGCGCAGGCGGTGATCTGCGCCGTGGTCAGCGGGCCGGAACCGGTGATGCCTACTGTTTGGCTGCCCGAGGTGCTGGGCAAGGGCATGGAATCGAACGATCCGGCCGTTGCCGAAACGTTCGAACTGCTGATGCGCCTGAACAACGACATCGCCACCGCGCTGCTGGCCGACGAGACCATTTCGCCGATCCTCTATCCGGTCGATGAAAGCTGCGAAGACTACGATTTCGAGGCGTGGGCCGATTCCTACGTGTTCGGCGCCGGCCTGGGCGGTGACTGGTACGAGTTGGCCGGCAAGCATGCCGACGATTTGTCGGAACTGCTCGAACCGATGTTCCTGCTCAACGGCATGCTCAAGGAAGACGCGGAGAAGAACGGCGAACGCTGGTTCCCGCCGGCCGAAGAAGCGCGTCTGGTGGCCGACATTCAGGACAATCTGCCGGTGATCGTGCAGACCCTGTACAACTTCTGGCGCAACAAGCGCACGGGCGGCACCGTTGCCCGCAGTGAAGACAAGGTCGGCCGCAACGACCCGTGCCCCTGCGGCAGCGGCAAGAAGTTCAAGCAGTGCTGCGGCAGCCCGGAAAAACTGAACTGACCGGCTGAGCCGACGTTTCCGGAAAGCCTGGCGCGCCGGGCGATTCGGGAAATCTGCGCCTTAACCAAGATAGGGCGCGATATCGACCGCATCGATCTGCTCAGGCCGCATGTGTTTTTCGGCGTAGCGCCGGAACACGCCGGTGCTCAGGAAGAGGTCGAACAGGTCCGGGTCGATGTGCTGCTCGCGCTTCATCATCGCCATGATGCGGATCGCCTCGGATAGCTTCTTGCCCTGTTTGTAGGGGCGATCCACGGCGGTGAGCGCCTCGAAGATGTCGGCGATGGCCAGCATCCGCGCTTGCGGGCTCATCTGCTCGCGCTGCAGGCGGCGCGGATAGCCGCTGCCATCCATCTTCTCATGGTGCCCCCCGGCAATCTCCGGCACCGTACGCAAATGCCTGGGGTAGGGCAGTTGGTCGAGCATGACCAGGGTCTGCACGATATGGTCGTTGATCTTGAAGCGCTCCTCCTCGCTGAGCGTGCCGCGCGCCACCGAGAGGTTGTACAGCTCGCCCCGGTTGTAGAGGAGTTCCGGTGCCGGCATCCGGATGCCGAGCGGATTGTCAGGGGCTAAATGGTCGTCAGGGCGCCGTGGCAGGCAATGTTCCGGCTTGTCGGCAATCACCTGTTCGACCACTGGCAGGGTGGCAACCGGCTGGCCGGCCCGGCGGGCCTTCTCTTCATGCGAGATACCGATGCCGTCATCGAGCGTGCGCAGCCAGGTGCGTCGGGCGATTTGCCGCAGGCGGTCGAGTTTTTCCGGCGCCATGACTTCACCGCCCTCGTTGCAACTGGCGACAAAGGCAAAGTCGTCGTCGAGGGCGCGCCATTCGGCCTCCAGACGCGCCCGGTCAGCGGTTTCCGCTTCCCCGGCCGCCACCGCGCGCAGCATGGCGATTTCTGCGTCGCGCTTGAGCACCTCGAAGCGGGTGCGTATCTCGTGGATGCGGTCGCAGATGGTTTCCAGCTTGGTGGCCTTGTCCACCACGTATTCGGGCGTCGTCACCTTGCCGCAGTCGTGCAGCCAGGCGGCGACGTGCATGGCTTCCCAGCCGTCCTCGTCGAGGGAAAAGTCGCGGAATGGCCCGCTCGTCTGGGCGCAGGCGGCCTCGGCCAGCATCTTGGCCAGTTCGGGAACACGGGCACAGTGGCCGCCGGTGTAGGGGCTCTTGGCGTCGATGGCCGACGCGATGAGCTGGATGAAAGCCTGGAACAAGGCTTTCTGGGCATGGATCAGGCCACGACTCTCGACCGAGACGGCCGAATTGCCGGCCAGGGCCTCGACGAAACGCAGGCGGGCGAGGTCGGTTTCCTCCCGGCGGAACAGCACGATGGCGCCGAGCAT